>NZ_JAMYRK010000002.1:0-256343 GCF_040321335.1 Mesorhizobium sp. M0437 | reverse complement strand
CCCCCCCTCTTTTTTTTTACTTGCCTGCCCCCCCACCGCCCTCGACCCGCTACAGTGGGTCGGCCGCGTCTGTTTTGTAAAAGACCCCGGCGGGGGCCCGCGCCACACCCTATCTCAGGCTGATCTCGCTTGCCGCAGGCGGGGCCTATCTGGCGCGCGGCGCGCTTGCCGACCAAAACCGCATCGCGCTTTGCCGGTTCTTCGCCGAGAACCTGCTTGGCGAAGTGGCCGCGCTCAAAGAGCGCGTCGTCGGCGGCGCCGACAGCCTTGCCGTTGCCGGCAAGGCGCTGATTTCAGCCTGAGGTTCGCACGCGCCGAAATTCACAAAGGCCCGAAATTCACAAAGGACCAATCCGTGACAGACCACATCCTCGTCGAACGCCGGGGCGCCATCCAGATCATCCGCATCAACCGTCCGGACAAGAAGAACGCCCTGACCCGCGCCATGTACGCGACGATGTCGGCGGCCCTTGCCGGGGGCGACGCCGATCCGGCGATCCGCGTCCATGTCTTTCTCGGCGTGCCCGGTGCCTTCTCGTCCGGCAACGACCTTGCCGATTTCATGATTGTCGCCTCGGGCGGTGAAGGCGGTACCGAGGTCTGGGATTTCCTGATGGCGCTGGCCAAGGTGGAAAAGCCGATGGTTTCCGGTGTCGACGGCATTGCGGTCGGTATCGGCACCACGCTCAACCTGCATTGCGACCTGACCTTCGCCACGCCGCGCACACTATTCTGGACGCCCTTCGTCGATCTCGGCCTTGTGCCGGAGGCCGGTTCGAGCCTGCTCGCGCCGCAGATCCTCGGCCGCCAAGGCGCCTTCGCGCTGCTTGGCCTCGGCGAGGGCTTTTCGGCCGAGCGCGCGAAGGCCGCCGGGCTGATCTACGAGGTGGTCGAGGAGAGGGAACTCGAAGCATCGGTATTGGCGGCGGCGGGCCAGATCGCTGCCAAACCGCCGCAAGCGCTGAAGATCGCGCGCGACCTGGTGCGCGGCTCGCGCGACGCCCTTGTCGAACGCATCGGCCAGGAAAGCCAGCATTTCCGCGAGCGGCTCAAATCCGACGAGGCCCGCGCAGCCTTGACGGCCTTCATGACCAGGAAGAAGGCCTAGACCTTCTGGCCTTGTCTCGCATCGTGGACCCGCCGGCAGCAACCGGCGGGTTTTCTTGCCATGATCTCTTTGTTACATCGCCATTTTTTTACATTCGGCCTGGGCCTTTGCCGAAGACGTGTCGATCATGAATGTCTTGCCTTTGGCGTCGGTCATCAACATCATGCAATGCTTGATCGGTTTCGCCATTTTCATCATTTCGGCGCTCATCTTCGCGTCGGGCATCATGGTGCCCATATGCCCATCGGGCATGATCGCCATGACCTCCCCACCCTTCATCACCGTCATTGTCCCCATCGCGTCCTCCGCAAAGGCTTGCGAAGCGAAAAGGCAGGCAAGACCGGCTATCGTGACCAACCTGAGTGAATGCATTGCTTCCTCCTGAATTTGCGCCGGCGGCGCGTTGAGCCCTTTCCTGGTTCGTTGCGGCAAGCTGGAACGTTTCACGCACACGAGATCGTGATCGTAGGAATTTGGAAATCCGGCAGAAGCGGCCCGGCCTTGGCCGCCTTCATGACCAGGAAGAAGGGCTGAAAAAATGGGCGCCGGTGCGGAAGCTGCCTGTCTCACTACAAGGGGGAGATCGGCGGTCCACCGTCGTCCCCTAGGGATAAAGCCTCACCTTGTCCCAGCCGCCCTCGGCGTTGCGCGAAAACACGACACGGTCGTGCAGCCGGAACGGACGGTCGTGCCAGAACTCGATGGTCTGCGGCACGATGCGAAAGCCCGACCAGTGTTTTGGCCGCGGGATGTCGCCGATCGCGTGGCGCGCCGTATATTCGGCAACCGCCTTTTCCAGCGCGAAGCGGCTTTCCAGCGGCCGCGACTGCTTGGAGGCCCAGGCGCCGATGCGGCTGCCGCGCGGACGGGTCGCGTAATAGGCATCGGCTTCGGCCTCGGTGACGATCTCCACCGGGCCGCGCGCCCGCACCTGCCGGCGCAACGATTTCCAGTGGAAGCAAATCGCCGCTTTCATGCTGCCAAGAATCTCGCGGCCCTTGGCGCTTTCGAAATTCGTGTAGAAGACAAAGCCGCCCTCATCGACCCCCTTGAGCAGCACCATGCGGACATTCGGCATGCCCTCGGCGTCGACCGTCGCCAGCGCCATGCCGTTGGGGTCGTTGATTTCGCTCTTCGTCGCGTCGTCGAGCCACGCCGCAAAGAGCCGGAACGGCTCCGCCGCCTCGGTAAAGTCACCGCTTGTTAACCCGGTTTCGCTCATAGTTTTCCCAAATTTGTCGCCGGCTGGGGAGATTGCCGATTGTCGCGTATCGCGCAAGCCTTTGACAGTGGGCAATGGAGCGTTATCGCTTCGGCCAGCGCCAAAGCCATGATCGTGACAATCATCCTGCCGCTTGCCGCCTGTGGCGGGGGCGGCTTCAGCCTGGAGCAGGCGGAGGTCGACCGCTCGATACTGACCTCGAGCACGCCGGCCTCAGTCACGCCGCTCGATCAGGACCGCGCTTCCGACCAGGCCACGATCCGCAACGCCGTGTCCTCCGCCGACGTCGAGCAACTGGCCGGGCAGGCCATTCCCTGGGCGAATGCCGACACCGGCTCGCGCGGCTCCATCACCGAGCTCGCAGAATTCAGGGCTAACGGTGAGACATGCCGTCGCTTCACCGCGTCGCGCGAAAGCTTCGACGGCGTCGCGCTGTTCAAAGGCGAAATATGCCTGGCCGGCGGCAGCATCTGGCGCATACAGGACTTCAAGGCGCTCTGATTTTCCGCCGGCTATATAGCGGTAAGCCACTGGAATTTCTTCCTATGCAAGCGCATATAGGAGGCGATCATGGAACCACTCCTTCTCCAGGGCAGTAAGCATGCGCGACCCCTATGAGGTGCTGGGCGTTGCCAAGAACGCATCGGCCAAGGACATAAAATCGGCGTACCGGAAGCTCGCCAAGAAGTATCATCCGGACCAGAATCCGGATCCCAAGGCAAAGGAGCGTTTTGCCGCCGCCAACCAGGCTTACGAGATCGTCGGCGACGAGAAGAACCGGGCGGCTTTCGATCGCGGTGAGATCGACGCCGAAGGCAAACCGCGGTTTCAGGGTTTCGAGAGTGCGGCCGGCGGCGCCGATCCTTTCGCCGGTTTCCGCCGGCAGCAAGGGCCGGGCGGCGCGCATTTCGAATTCCGCACGGGCCGTCCCGGCGGCGATCCGTTCGACGGCAACAGCGACATCTTCAGCCAGATCTTCGGCGATGCTTTCAGCCAGCAGCGCGGCGCCGGCACGGGCGGCCGCCGTCAGGCGCCGACGGCCGCAGATCTCAACGTGACGCTGGACGTCACCATCGAGGAAGCCGCCACCGCCGAGAAAGTGACGGCGATGTTCCCCGACGGCCGCAAGATGGCGGTCAAGTTGCCGGCCTATGTCGAGGACGGCCAGACCATCCGGTTGAAAGGCCAGGGTGAGCAAGGACCGGGGCAGCCGGGCGATGCGCTGGTCAAGATCCGTTTCCGCCGGCACCCGCGCTACCGCGTCGAGGGCCGCGACCTGCATGTCGACCTGCCGGTGGAACTGGCCGATGCGGTGCATGGCGCCAAGGTGGCAGTCGAAACTCCGACCGGCAGGATTGCGGTCAACGTCCCCCCTTGGTCGAGCTCGGACAAGGTTCTGCGGCTGAAGGGCAGGGGCCTGCCGGAAAAGGCCGGCGGTCACGGCGACCTCTACGCGCACGTGCGGCTGATGCTGCCGGAAGGCGGCGACGCCGAGCTAGAGGCGCTGATGCGCCGGCGAAAGCGCTGACGGTCGAAAAGGCTGGCGCTTGATACCGTCTGAAAAGCGTGCCTTCCGCGGTGGGCATGCCCGCGACCATACGATCACAATGGAAAGGGAACCTCGTGGATGGCCTGGGAAACTGATGGCCTCAAACCTAGGCGCACAGGGACATCATAGAGCCTGCCGCCGCCCAACCGGGGCTTGGTAGGACGAAGTCCAGGTACAAACACTCGTGCAACAGGCGATTCGGCGTTGTGCGTCAGGTTGACCGCAAAGATCTCAAGTTCGTGCTCGCGGCAGATGTCGAGGCAATAGTTCCAATCCAGTCGCAACTCGGCCGAAGAGGCCTGAATTGCTGAATTGCCAGACAGGTGAGGAAGGCGATGAATGTTCTCGTCCATGTGCCACCGATAGAGGTGCAGCGCGCCGGGGGTGAAGGCCGCCGTGCCGGACGTATCGGCGTTCCGTTTGAGCAGGGTTAGGTTCGCCTCACATTCTGCAAGTTCCCCCACCGCGCGCCGGGCCGCCTCCGACATGGATCGTCCGGCCGCGAATCCGAACGCAATCGCGCCACCCCCGACGTGATGAGAAATTGCAGCGACAATGGGGATGGGCAGGTCAAGCGTCAGGAGCAGAAGCCGCAATTCGCGGTTCTGCGTCAGCAGCCAATCGGCGTATTGGGATGCCAGTCCATCCGACAGCGAAGTCAGGTCTATCCGAGGCAGAACCAGCCGATTGTACCACCATATGGCCGTTGCATCGCGCTCCACGACTTCGCAGAAGCCGCGCACGACCGCGTCCTCCATGCTCGATCCCCTCGCAAGACCATTGGAGTCAGCCGGGGGCAGACCTGATGACTCATCGTTGGGATACCCGAGAAAGCACAATCCCGCAGGCACCCAGGCCTCGCTCGTGCTGAAGCGCGGATCACTCCGGATCCAGTCCAGCGGCTGCGACCTGCGCCAGCGGATCGGGACCGCGCGGCTATCATCGACGTTTTTGTTCCAATGCAGCCGCTCGCAATACTGCGCGTCACTGAAAAGTGTGAGTGCAGGCGGCTCGATCACGCGCCCGCGCAATTCGCCGGCGCGGGCGCGTGACAGTCGCTCATGAGGGATCATCTGGGCGAAATAGGTTTCATCGGCCTCATACACGCAGGCGGTTGCCGCCTCCTGCGTGCTGTTGCCCCACCCTGACACAAAACGAGAAGGTCTGGCCCCTCGTACGGGACCGACCGCGACCGTGATCGGGCATCCGAGCGTGGGATCGGTGATCACGATGGGGCCGTAAACCAGGCTTGACCCGCCGGCACCTGCCTCGGCCGCCTGCCGCTCCGGCCTTATGGACCCTTCACCCAAGCACGGCCCTCACTGTTCAATCCTCTACATTATCGGCACCAATTGCTCATTCGCACGCTGACACGCACTGGAGTATGATGCAAACTCCTGCGAGACGCTTTGATATCGTCAAGCCACCGTCGAACATAATATAACCCGCCGAGGGAGAGAATGAACGCGGGCGACAGCAATCTTCAGCGACGTCTGACGGCTATCCTGGCTGCTGACATGGTCGGTTACTCGTCGCTGATGGCCCGGGACGAGGAGCGCACCTTCGCGCTCGTCAAGCATCTCATGCAGGACGAAATAGAGCCTAGGATCACGCAGCACCGGGGACGGGTTGTGCGAACGACCGGAGACGGGATGCTCGCCGAGTTCCCAAGCGCTTTCGAAGCCGTGCAGTCAGCAGTGGAAGTCCAGGAACTGCTTGTCGGCCAGTCTTCGGCGAAAGCCAGCCAGGAAATTTTTCTCCGGATTGGGATCAACTTCGGTGATATCATTGTCGATACCGATGGCGATGTGTTTGGAGATACCGTCAACATAGCCGCGCGCCTGGAACAGTTCGCCAGTCCGGGCGGAATCTGCCTTTCCGGAAAGGTGCACGACGAAGTTCGCGACAAAATTCATCTTCCGTTTGAGTTTTGCGGCGAACAGCATCTCAAGAACATTCCACGCCCGATTCCCGTATACTCGTTGTTCCACAAGCCTAAAGGGCTGCCGCCTGCATCGACTGCACAGTTGGCTGGTCCGAGCAAGCCCTCCATCCTCGTTCGCCCGTTCAAGAGCGCGGGCGACGTCCAACCCTATTTCAGTGGCGGCTTCACCGAAGACTTCGTCACGGAACTGACGCGCTTTACTCAGCTTACGGTTGCGTCTCATTACACGTCGACGCGGCTCGAGGATGTGGACCTGGTGGCGGATAGTGGCGTGGATTTCGTCATTGAAGGCGGCATCCGCCGCATGGGCCGGCGAATGCGCATTACATGCGAACTGGTCGACGCAACCTCGGGTGAGTGCTTATGGGCCGAGCGCTACGACGGGGACGAGCAGGACATCTTCGATGTCCAGGACGAACTGATCGGGAAGATCGTCGGGACCGTTATCGGCCGTCTTACGGCCGCAGGCGCCGAGAAGGCGCGGCGTAAACCACCTGCCAATCTCGCGGCCTATGAGTGCGTGCTCCGGGGCAATGCCCTGCCCCTGGGCGACATCGCGGCCGAAATGGAGGCTCGACAGTGGTATCAGCGAGCGATCGAGCTCGATCCATCCTACGGGCGCGCGTACGCCAAGCTCGCCCACTATAAACAGCTTGAATGGTTTCGCGACATGGGGCCGTCGGATGCGGTGCTTGCCGAGGCTTATGACATCGCAAAAAAAGCGGTGGCGCTTTCCCCCAATGATCCAGTCTGCCTGAACATACTGGGCTGGGTGCTCCTCCACCGTCGTGATTTCGACGTCGCATCTCAGCTATACGCACGCGCGCTCGAACTCAATCCGCACGATCCCGAGCAGGTCTCCTATCAAGGGACTTATCAAACATTTGCCGGCGAGCCCCAAAGTGCCTTGGACTGGTTCGAACGGGCGCGAGTGCTCGATCCCCTGTACGAGCCTTCATGGTATTGGCCGTTCCGCGGTCTTGCCCATTTCATTGCCCACCGTCCGGATAAGGCAGTTGTCGATCTGGGCCGCTCGTCCACCATGCCGACCTGGGTTAAGGTCTATCTGGCCGCAGCGAACGCCCTACTTGGCCGAAGCCAAGAGGCGAAGAGCTACACGTTGCTGGTTCTGCGTGGCGCACCGGAGTTCTCCCGGCGGCGGTTCGCCGCCAAGGAACCTTACAAGCTGGACGGAGACCGCAACACGCTGCTCAACGGCATGCGGGAAGCGGGATTGCCCGAGTAGGGACTGGCGACTATCTGCAGCCAAAGAGCACGGCCGTGGCGAGCTCGTCATGGTAGTGCCTGCCCTGGGCGTATTTGTGATAGTCGTGGAGATAATCGATCAGATCGCTGCGGGTCAGGACCCCCCTCGGCACCTGGGGCACCACCACGTTGATCAAGTTCGGTTCGTCCACGTGAACTTCGACAGACACTCCCGTTTCCACGATGTCTTCCAGCACCAATTTGAGATCACGCTTCAGGTCCGCATACGCGGCAGCATTCGGGATCGCGTCGCCCCCGTCGAGAGGGTCATCCTCGTATTTTATGGGCTGACCATTCAGATCTTCTATCGTCAGCGTCTGCGAATGTGGCGCTGTTCCGGCGGCGGCGGTCCGGACCCTGATGTTGCCGATGGCACGGCCTGCTTCCGGCCGAAGTCTGATAGTATCACCGACGGCGAAAATCTGCCGATCAATGGTAATTGTTAGGGGATCTGTTGAATCCATGGACAAGATACGTGACGAGGCCGGCAAAAGCTTGAGCCAGGCCCCTACGATCGCTGCGCCGATCTCTTGGACTTGCCGACCTGGCTTCAATTCTGCCCTGGGCATCGCCGAGGCTCCCCTCCGAGGTCAATGCAAATAGCCTAAACGCATTTTGCATCTGTCGCAAGCAATGCGCAGGCGGCATGCTCGCATCGACTCGATGTTTTCATGGACAGAAAGCCGTATTGGGAGCATTCTGATCCTCGCGGTATCAGTAACGACAGCCGGAGGGTGTACGAATGATACTTGCTCAACTTCGTGTGCTGTTGCTCGGCTGTCTCCTCGCCGTTGTCGGAACAGCGAGACCGGAAGCGTCAGGCGAGGAGGGCTTCACCGACAGCGGTGACATCGAAAAGACTTTCATCGTCGACATCGCCAGGGCGGCGGAGTTACGCAAGGATATCGGCGCGCTAAACAAGTTCATCGCAGGCAAGGGCAAGCTGGACGCGGTGGACATGCCGGATATCGGTATCAGCATCGTGACGGGGACCTTTTCCGAGAGCGAGATCGAAGAGCTGCGCTCCAGGGGATATGAGGAGCCGGATCCTTTCGTGGTGAACCTGTTCGATGGTGCCACCTGCGAGGGGCCGGAACTCCTGGGCATCTCGCCGACTGCGGATGTTGTCCCTCCCAGCGTCTGCAGGGTCGTCGGGTCACCACAGCCGGTGGCTTCAGGATCGCCCACCGTATGGATCATCGACAGCGGAGTGGATTGGAGCGTTGTCACCGCCGGGCTCCTCAAGGTTCAGGAAGCCATCGATTGCACGAGCAGCCCATGCCAGACCGTGTCGAGCCTCGACGACACAGTAGGGCACGGGACGATGGTGGCAGCAGTTATCGGCGGAAAGCGTGTCAAGCAGGGCGACCAGTATATAGGTCTGGTTGGTGTCAGCCCCGACGCCCCGCTCAAGATCGTAAAGGCCTTCAGTAAGCTGAAGACCGAAATTTTCGGCCCGCCTCTTCTCGCGCTTCGCCATGTTCGGGACAACGCGGTCGCTGGGGATATTCTGAACTTGAGTTGGGGTGCATTATATCTGGAGAGCACCAGACGCGGAAGCACGTTGCAAGATCTTAAATTTCTCGACGCCCTTCTTTATCAGATCGCCGACCGTCAGGTGCGCGTTGTGGTAGCTGCGGGCAACCCCCGGGAAGACGAAGAGGGCCCTTGGGTACAGTCTTATTTCCCGGCCAATGCGGCGACTTATTTTTCGCCTGTGACGACAGGAAACAAGGTGGGAGCGATATACAGCGCTTCGGCTTCCAACAGCGAATATATTCAGGTGGCAACTCCTGGGAAATGCCAAGGCATCAGCAACGCCTGGTGCGACACGCTATGGCGCGGGGGGGCGTTCGGCGCGTCCTATGCCGAACCGGGCGTCAATGTCCTGTCACTGTGGAAGAGCCGAAAGAACGGCAAGCTCCGGAGGAACATCTGTTCGGGCACATCTTTCGCAGCCCCGGCACTTGCCGGCCTTTTGGTTCGCAACGCGCAGCCGACTAACAAGGCTCTGACAACGGGAAGTCTTAGCCCGAATACGGATCTGCTAGGGTATATGACCGCGGGTACGCCGGTGAACCCAAGTTCGGACGAGCCTAAATGCAACTGACCCGAAGGGCAGCGCTGCAAGGTTTGGTCTTGGCGTCCGCGTTCGGTAGCGTGCGTCTGGCCGGTGCCTCGCTTGTGGACGAAGATCCTCGCCTTCTGCTCGTCCACGTGCGTGGCGGACTAGATGCACTAGCTGCTGTGCCGCCCTACGGCGATCCGCATTTTGCCTCGGTGCGCGGGCCCCTCGTGCCTTTCCCGAACTCTGGCGTCGCCGAGATGCTCAAGCTCGACGGGCTCTTCGCGCTTCATCCGGCGCTCGGGTCTCTCCTGCCCCACTACTCGTGCGGCGAGTTGCTCATCGTGCCCGCGACCGCCATTCCGGATGCGGGCCGGTCCCACGCGGCCGCCCAGGCGGCGCTGTTCGACGGCGATATCGACGGCGGCAGCGCCGGATGGCTCGACCGGGCTTCTTCTGTACTGTCGCGCCGGCAGAAGGCGGTGTGGCGGGGCAGACCGGCCGATCGATCGATGGACATGCTGGCCCATCTTGCGCTGGCCAATCCTCGGCTCGAACTCGTCCGCCTCTACGCCGAGGGCACTTGGCCGTCCGGCGCAAAGGGCAGCGAAAGCCTGCTGGAACAACATGCCGCATGCGACGCGGCTCGCTTCGGCGACGCGGCCAGGAGCGCGGCGCTTGCCCTGTCAGCTACGGGCGGACCGCGGATCGCGATGCTCGAGGTGGCCGGCTTCGACACGCATGTGGCGCAGGGAGCGGACTTCGGAAGGCTGGCGCGGAGTTTGAATGGGCTCGCGCGGGGCCTCATTGCATTTGCCCAAGCGTCCGGGCCTGCCTGGAACAGGACGGCGGTGCTGGTGGTCACGGAGTTCGGCCGTTCCGTGGTGCCCAACACCGACGGCGGCACTGATCACGGCGTCGCGAGTGTCACCTTGTTAATGGGTGGCGCCGTTGCCGGCGGGCGAGTAGGCAATCGCTGGCCCGGTCTTGCTCGAGACCTGCTTCATGGCGGAACAGACTTGGCTGCTACGACGGACGTACGATCGATCATAAAGGGCGTGCTGACGGAACACCTGCGTCTTCCTGACCGAGCAATGGCTGAAATTTTCCCAGGCGCTGCCGGGATACCGGCGGTGCGTGGACTGTTTATCGGGAGCCGTTGTCCAGGCGGAGGTCGACTGGCTTCGATATGATCTCCAGCGCGGTTTAGCTTCTTATCCGCGTTTTCGTCGGCTACGGGACGCATCGGACTGCAATAGGCGACACCTAGTCTTAAGTGGCCGCTTCTAAGAAGCTTCCGGAATCACGGCTATTGTGAAGGGTTTCGAATGCCGGCCCCCAGCGCGGTCGCCTATAATGTCCGGTTTAAGGGAATGGCCGAGCTAACTTGAATGGCCGAGATGAGGCGCAAAGCGATCGTCCACGGCCCAAAGCATGGAAGTCGGCTTGGGGTCATGAGCGTGACTTCGGCCGGTGGCCAACGAAACTTCCGCCAAAGGCTCATCTTCCGCCGTGCCACACGGACACCAAGTGTCGGGTTTGCCCACCGGCCCACGACCGCAAGGTCAAAGCGCTACAGCGTCCTTTGCACGTCCAAAGGACGCGCGGCGCTGTTGAGCAAACGCTTTTGTCCCCCGAACTGTCCGCTTTGAACGCTTGAAGGGGCACTGTGGCTGTGCGATAGGCACTCCACAAAGCAGAGAACCTTTCGGAGAGCGCTGACATGGCGGGTGGACGGGGCCTTATGGCCGGCAAGCGCGGCCTTATCCTTGGCATCGCCAACAATCGCTCGATCGCTTACGGCATCGCCAAGGCCTGTGTCGACCATGGCGCCGAGATCGCGCTGACCTATCAGGGCGAGGCGTTCAAGAAACGCGTCGAGCCGCTCGCGGCGGAACTGGGCGCGCATGTCGCCGGCCATTGTGATGTGACCGACCCGGCCAGCCTCGATGCGGTGTTCGAAAATGTCAGCAAGCACTGGGGTGGCAAGCTCGATTTCCTCGTCCACGCCATCGCCTTTTCCGACAAGGACGAACTGACCGGCCGCTATGTCGAGACGACGCGCGACAATTTCCTGCGCACCATGGATATTTCGGTCTATTCCTTCACCACCATCGCCAAACGTGCCGAGGCGCTGATGACCGACGGCGGCTCGCTGCTCACGCTGACCTACTACGGCGCGGAAAAGGTGATGCCGCACTACAACGTCATGGGTGTCGCCAAGGCGGCACTCGAAGCCAGCGTGCGCTATCTGGCCGTCGACCTCGGCGCCAAGAAAATCCGTGTCAACGCGATCTCCGCCGGCCCGATCAAGACGCTTGCCGCATCCGGCATCGGCGATTTCCGCTATATCCTGAAATGGAACGAATACAATTCGCCGTTGAAGCAGACGGTCACGCAGGAGGAGGTCGGCGATTCCGCCGTCTATTTCCTGTCCGACCTTTCGCGCGGCGTCACCGGCGAGGTCCATCATGTCGATTCCGGCTATCATGTCGTCGGCATGAAGGCGGTCGACGCGCCGGATATTTCGACGGTCAAGGACTGACGCCACCGCCTGACCTCTTCCGGAAGACCTGATGTACCCGCTCGTCTATATCGTGCGCCACGGCCAGACGGCGTGGAACGCCGAGGCCCGGCTGCAGGGGCAGGCCGATACCGACCTCAACGAGCTCGGCCGCGAGCAGGCTAGCCGCAACGGGCGCAGGCTGGCCGAACTCATCGACAAGCCCGAAGATTTCGACTTTGTCGCCAGCCCGATGCGGCGCACGCGCGAGACGATGGAGCGCCTGCGCGCGGCGATGAAGCTCGATCCGCACGCCTATCGCACCGAGCCGCTGCTCGTGGAATTGAGCTTTGGCGACTGGCAGGGTTTCACCTTTGCCGAACTCGAGGCGAACAATCCCGGTTCGACCAGGCGCCGCCGCCTCGATAAATGGAATTTCCAGCCGCCCGGCGAGGGCGCCGAAAGCTACCAGATGCTGCTCGAACGGGTGAAGCCGTGGTTCGACGCGCTCGATCGCCAGACGGTCTGCGTGACCCATGGTGGCATCATGCGCGTAATGTTCCGCTTGGTACTTGGGATGTCCGAACAAGATGCGGTCAGCATGGAAGTGCCGCAGGATCGCGTGCTCAGACTGGACGGCCGGCGCCTGGAGTGGCTCTGAGACCGATGACGTAGCGTATGTTGAGATCAGGTCGGGCCGGCATCAGCTGAATATCGACGCGTCCTACTCGGTCGATCCGGTGTCCGGCAGTTCCATATCGGTGACGACGTTCTCGCCATTGGTCACGTCGTAGGCGAGGACGATGTCCATGCCTGGCTTCAGCGCATCGAGGTCGGTTTCGGCGTTCAGCTTGTAGGACTTGCCGTCGTCCAGCGTCAGCGTCAGCGCATCCTTGTCGACCTTCTTGATCAGGCCTTCGGTCTGGCCGGCGAAGGCGGCGGTGGAAATCAACAGCGTGGCGGCAACAGCGCCAATCAGGATACGCATCATCGTCCTCTTTAATCATTGCCGGTACAGCGGCTCGGTCCAACGGAACGGAACTGAGCAGAAACCAATCGAATGTGTCAAAACTAAATCCGCGGGATCACAGTTTGACCACTGTGGAAAACGCCAATAGAAGGCAGGCGACAGCGCCGCGCGTCCTCCTGGACGCGCAAGGGACGCTGTAGCACTTTTGATTTTGTGCATGATCCTTTCCGAAAATCGCTCCGATTTTCGGGCTCATGCGCTGAGCCGGCTCCGACGCCGGCAGGGCTGGTTCCATGTCGCACAACACGTTCGGCCATCTTTTCCGCGTCACCACCTGGGGCGAAAGCCACGGGCCGGCGCTGGGCTGCGTCGTCGACGGCTGTCCGCCAGGCATCCGCTTCACTCGCGACGAGATCCAGGCCGAACTCGACAAGCGCCGCCCCGGCCAGTCACGTTTTGTAACGCAGCGTCGCGAACCTGACGAGGTGAAGGTCCTGTCCGGCTTCATCCTCGATGAGGACGGTGAGACGATGGTCACCACCGGCACGCCGGTGTCGATGCTGATCGAGAACGTCGACCAGCGCTCCAAGGACTATGGCGACATCGCCCGCCAGTTCCGGCCGGGCCATGCCGATTACACTTACGAGGTCAAATACGGCCTGCGCGATTACCGCGGCGGCGGTCGCTCCTCGGCGCGTGAGACGGCGGCGCGGGTGGCCGCCGGGGCGCTTGCCCGAAAGGTCGTGCCCGGCATGGTGGTGCGCGGCGCGCTGGTGTCGATGGGCGATAAATCGATCGATCGCGCCAATTGGAACTGGAATTTCGTCCGCGACGCCGAAAACCCGTTCTTCACGCCTGATCCGGCATCCGTCGCCGTCTTCACGAAATATCTGGACGGCATCCGCAAGGCGGGCTCCTCGGTCGGTGCGGTCATCGAGATCGTCGCCGACGGCGTTCCGGCGGGGCTTGGCGCGCCGATCTATGCCAAGCTCGACCAGGACATCGCCGCCGGCCTGATGTCGATCAACGCCGTCAAGGGCGTCGAGATCGGCAACGGTTTCGAGGCCGCCCGCATCACCGGCGAGGAGAATGCCGATGAGATGCGCATGGGCAATGACGGCAAGCCGGTCTTCCTGTCCAACAATGCCGGCGGCATCCTCGGCGGCATCTCGACCGGCCAGGCGATCGTCGCGCGTTTCGCCGTCAAGCCGACCTCGTCGATCCTGACGCCGCGAAAGTCGATCGACAAGGACGGTAACGACGTCGAGATCATGACCAAGGGCCGGCACGATCCATGTGTCGGCATCCGCGCCGTACCGATCGGCGAGGCGATGGTTGCCTGCGCCATTGCGGATCATTATCTGCGTCATCGGGGACAAACGGGAAGGGAGTAGGGGAGTAGGGGAGTAGGGGAGTAGGGGAGTAGGGGAGTAGGGGAGTAGGGGAGTAGGGGAGTAGGGGAGTAGGGGAGTAGGTTACGCAGCTCCCACGACAGCATTTTTTCCTTTTCCCTACTCCCGTACTGCCCTACTCCCTTACTCCCCTGTTCCCGCGAGCGAAGCGAGCACCCATGCCTTACGACCAGAAGAAAATCGTCGAAGCCCTGCGCGCCTTCGAGCGCGGCGAGATCGTCGTCGTTATGGACGATGACGGCCGCGAGAACGAGGGTGACCTGATCGTCGCCGCCGTCCATTGCACGCCGGAAAAGATGGCGTTCATCGTCCGCAACACGTCGGGCATCGTCTGCACGCCGATGCCGCGCGAGGAAGCAAAGCGGCTCAACCTGTCGCCGATGGTGGCTGACAATGATTCCGCCCACACCACCGCCTTTACCGTCAGCGTCGACTTCAAGCACGGCACCACGACCGGCATTTCGGCGGACGACCGCACGCTGACGGTGCGCAATCTCGCCAATGGCAATGTCGGTGCTTCCGATTTCGTCCGCCCCGGCCACATCTTTCCGCTGATCGCGCGTGAAGGCGGCGTGCTGATGCGTTCGGGCCATACCGAAGCCGCTGTCGACCTCTGCAAGCTCGCCGGCCTGCCGCCGGTCGGCGTCATTTCCGAGCTGGTCAATGATGACGGCACCGTCATGCGTGGCCCGCAGGTGCAGGCCTTCGCCGAAAAGCACGGGTTGAAGCAGATCTCGGTTGCCGACCTTATCGGCTACCGGCAACGCAAGGAAACGCTCGTCGAGCGCGTCGCCTGTTCCGACATCGAGACGCCCGGCGGCAAGGCACAGGTCTTCACCTACACGCTGCCCTGGGATTCCATGCATCACGTGGCGGTCGTCTTCGGCGATATCCGCGACGGCGTCGAGGTGCCGGTGCGCCTTCATTCCGAGGACGTGGTCAGCGACGTCTTCGGAACCAGCCACAGGCTGGACGCCATCATGAAGGCGATGGGCGAGCGCCAGCGCGGCGTCATCGTCTATCTGCGCGAAGGCTCGGTCGGCGTCGCCCATCAGGAGCGCAAGCGCCCGGCTGCCGGCGACCGCGAGGATCACGAAGAGGCTCGCCGCCGCGAAAACGAATGGCGCGAGATCGGCCTCGGCGCGCAAATCCTCAAGGATCTCGGCATTTCCTCGATCAACCTGATCGCCTCGCGCGAGCGCCATTATGTCGGCCTCGAAGGTTTTGGCATCCACATTGCCAAGACCGAGATTCTTTAAGCCATTCTCACGATGCTGGTATGCGTCCGGCCCGCCTCGGGACCGGACGCGCCGGAAACTATTCCGCAGCGACCGCCGCTGCGTCGCATGCAGCCATGTCGCAGCCCGGCGCGGCAAGGCTGCGCTGGCCGGCGAGCACGATGACCAGCGCGATTGTGCCCGATGCCACCGATACCCAGAACCCGTTCTGCGCGCCGAAAGCGTCCACCACCCAGCCGGCGGCGAACGAGCCGAGCGCCATGCCGATGCCGATGCCGGTCATCACCCAGGTCACGCCTTCGGTCAGCACCGCCTCGGGCACGCGCCGTTCGATCAGGCCGAATGCCGTGATGAAGGTCGGCGAAATCGCCACGCCGCTGACGAAGACGGCCAGTGCCAGCAGCGGTACTGTGTCGGCGACGAGCAGCGGCAGCGTGGTAAGCGCAATGATGGCGATTGCGATGGCAAGCTGAATTTGCAGCGGCAGTTTCAGGTTCAGGGCGCCGATGATGATGCCGACGACGAACGATCCGAGCGCGTAGACGCCGATGACGAAGCTGGCGGCCCCTGGCTGGCCAAGCTCCTTGGTGATCGCCACCGTGCTCACCTCCGTGGTGGCGAAGGTCGCGCCGATGAAGATCAGGGCCAAGGTGATGATCTGGACCGGCCGCAGGCGGATTGCCGAGCCGCCTGAACCATGTTCCACCGGTCGGGCTCGCGGTTCGGTCGAGCGCTGCAGGATGAAGGCCGTCGAACCGAAGGCGAGGAACAATGTGCTCGCGAGCACTCCCGCTTCCGGAAAAAGCGCAACGCTCAGCCCTACCGACAGCGATGCGCCGGCGATGTACACCAGTTCGTCCGCCGCCGACTCGAAGGCGAACGCCGTGTTCAGCTCGGGGCGGTTGCGAAAAATCTCGGTCCAGCGTGCGCGCACCATTGCCGGGATGCTGGGCATGACGGCGGCGAGCAGCGCCGAGACGAATAGCGTCCATATCGGCCAATGCTGATTGGCCGCTGCAATCAGGATCGCGAAAGCGAGCGTGGAAATCATGGCGGTCGGCACCACAATCCGCGTCTGGCCGAGGCGGTCCACCAGCCGTGATACCTGCGGGGCGACGAAAGCGTTGGCCAGCGCATATGTCGCTGAGACGGCGCCGGCCAGCCAGTATTCGCCATCGGTCTGCGACAGCATCGCGACGATCCCGATCGGAGCCATGGCCATCGGCAGCCGGGCAACGAAGCCGGCCGCGGCAAAGCCCTTGGCGCCGGGCGCGCGAAAGATCTGGGAATAGGGATTTTGCATGGTCTGGCTCCTCGACAACGGCCGGTTCGGCGATTACATACGTAGCGTATGAGTTTAAATAGATCATACGCGGCGTATGTCAATTGGCATACGAGACGTATGTTAATAGGGCCAGAGCATGCATAGACCACGCAAGGAGATGATTGCCGAAACCCGCGCCAAGCTGATTGCCGCGGCACGCCACGCCTTCGGTACGCTCGGCTATGCCGAAGCCTCGATGGACGATTTCACGGCATCGGCCGGGCTGACGCGCGGTGCGCTCTATCATCACTTCGGCGACAAGAAGGGCCTGCTCCAGGCGGTCATTGCCGAGATCGATGCCGAAATGTCGGCCCGGCTGAAGGTCGTTTCGGCCAAGCCGGACAATCTCTGGCAGGGCTTTGTCGACGAATGCACCGCTTATATCGAGATGGCGCTGGAGCCGGAGATCCAGCGTATCGTGCTTCGCGACGGGCCGGCGGTGCTCGGCGATCCATCGCAATGGCCAAGCCAGAGCACATGCATCCGGTCGATGACAGAGAGCCTGCAAAGACTGAGCGACGAGGGGACAATTCTCGCCGTCGATCCCGAAGCCGCGGCAAGGCTGGTCAGCGGCGCCTCGCTGCATGCGGCGCAGTGGATCGCAAATTCGAACCATCCCGAAGCGACGTCGAAGAAGGCAGTGAAGGCGTTCAAGGTTCTTCTGGAAGGGCTGCTCAATCGCACCGGCAAGCTGCCTCAGCCTGACTGACCGTCGGCGATGCAGCCCGAGGTTGACCGATCACCGGCCTGAGGTCATCTTTTCGCCGATCCCAAGGCGGCTCGCGGTGGGCTCAGCCGACGCCGGTTGCCTAAACCCTGTTGAACATCGCGTCACCAGCGCGCGAAAACATGGCCAAAGCGGCGAGGCGCGCCTATATCGGGGCATGGTCACGAGACTTTACACCCACCCGATTTTTCTCGAGCACATAACCCCGCCCGGTCATCCGGAGCGACCGGACCGTCTGCGCGCCATAGAGCGTGTGCTTGACGACGAGGCCTTCGCGGCGCTCGATCGCGTCCAGGCGCCCGAAGGCGACGAGGCAACGATCCTCTACGCGCATCCGCCCGAATTCGTCGAACGTGTCCGCGCAGCGATTCCGGACACCGGCATCGCCCGTATCGACGCCGACACCACCGCCAGCCCGAAGAGTTGGCAGGCGGCCGTGACCGCGATCGGCGCAGCCAACGCCGCGGTCGACGACGTCTTCACCGGCCGTGCCGAAAACGTCTTCGTCGCCGCACGGCCGCCCGGCCATCATGCCGAAAAGACCACCTCAATGGGCTTTTGCCTGTTCAACACCGCCGCGATCGCGGCACGCTACGCGCAGAAGAACCATGGCGCCGACCGCGTCGCCGTCGTCGACTGGGATGTGCATCACGGCAACGGCACGCAGGACATTTTCTGGGACGATCCATCGGTGCTCTATTGCTCGACACACCAGATGCCGCTTTACCCGGGAACCGGGGCCGTGAGCGAAACCGGCGCCGGCAACATTGTCAACGCGCCGCTGGCGCCGCAGAGCGGCAGCGATAGTTTCCGCGACGCCTTTCTGTCACGCATCCTGCCGGCGCTCGACAATTTTGCGCCCGACCTCATCATCATCTCCGCCGGTTTCGATGCCCACCACCGCGATCCGCTGGCCGAGATCAACCTGACCGAGGATGATTTCGACTGGGCGACCGGCCAGTTGCTCGAACGAGCCGGGCGCCGTAGCCGCAACCGGCTCGTCAGCGTGCTCGAGGGCGGCTACGATCTGCAGGGATTGGCATTTTCAGTCGCCGCCCATGTCGGGCGGCTGATGAAGGGATAGACGATGGCTGGTGAGACCAACGAGGATGTCAAGGCGATGAGCTTCGAGCAGGCGCTCGAGGCGCTGGAGAGGATCGTCGACGATCTGGAGCGCGGCGACGTTCCGCTCGACCAGTCGATCCGCATCTACGAGCGCGGCGAGGCGCTGAAGGCGCATTGCGACCGGCTGCTGAAGGCGGCCGAGGACAAGGTCGAGAAAATCAGGCTGTCGCGTGACGGCAAGCCGGTGGGGACAGAGCCGTTGGACGCGGATTGAGGCGCGGCCTCGAACGACAATTTTGCTTACCGGCTTTGGACATCATCACGATTGAGGATAAAACTCATCCCGTTTGAAACGGCTCCAGGACGAGAGGAGATTGCGAACGATGTGCAGAAACATCAAAACCCTGTTCAATTTCGATCCGCCGGCAACCAATGACGAGGTCCGCGATGCCGCGCTTCAGTTTGTCCGCAAGCTGAGCGGAACGACGCGGCCGTCGAAACAGAACCAGCATGCGTTCGACCATGCCGTCGAGGCCATTGCCGCCTCGGCGCGCGAATTGCTCGACAGCCTCGAGACGACACAGCATCCGCGCAATCGCGAAGAGGTGGCGGCCAAGGCGAAAGCCAAATCTGCACTTCGCTTCGCCTGAGGGGACCGCGTGAGCTTCTTTCCCGGAAACGATCCGCAGATGGGCGATGCCTTCGCCAGCGATCAGATCGAGCTGATGGTCATTCCGAATGCCAAGGACATCGGCGGATTTCAGGTTCGCCGCGCCTTGCCGACGGCCAGGCGCCGGCTGGTCGGACCCTTCATCTTCTTCGACCGCATGGGTCCAGCCGTTCTGCGAGCGGGCCAGGCGCTCGACGTGCGTCCGCACCCACATATCGGCCTGTCTACGGTGACTTACCTGTTCGACGGCAAGATCAGGCACCGCGATTCGCTCGGCACCGAGATGGTAATCCAGCCCGGCGATGTGAATTTGATGACCGCCGGCCGTGGCATCGTCCATTCGGAGCGGACACCGGAAGAATTGCGCGGCGCGCCGATGTCGGTTTCCGGCCTGCAGACATGGCTGGCGCTGCCGGACGGCAAGGAGGAGGTCGCGCCGGTCTTCGAGAACACCGCAGCCCTGCGCCTGCCCGAAGTCGAGGCCGAGGGGGTCAGCGGCCGTGTGATCATCGGTGCGTTTTCCGGACTGCGCTCCCCGGTCGCCACCGCTTCGGACACGCTTTATGCCGATCTCAGGCTGGCGCCGGGTGCCAGCGTGAAAATCCCGGCCGATGCCGAGGAGCGCGCCATCTATACGCTGGAAGGCGAGGTTTCGATATCCGGTGACCGCTTCCCGGCCGAGCGGCTGCTGGTTTTCCGGCCCGGCGATGAGATCGTTGTCTCATCGGAACGCGGCGCCCATTTCATGCTGTTTGGCGGCGCTTCGCTCGGTTCGAAACGTTATATCTGGTGGAATTTCGTATCGTCCTCAAAGGAACGCATCGAGCAGGCGAAAGAAGAATGGAAGACGGGCCGCTTCGATATCGTTCCTGGAGACGAGCAAGAGTTCATCCCGCTGCCCGAAAGCTGATGCGCGTTACCGCCACATTTACATTCGCCGGCCAGCGGCATATTTCACGATGAACAGAAAATCTGACCAGGCTCGCAAACAGTGAACGCAAAGCCCGATACGCCGCTTCTCGACAAGGTCCGCGTCCCAGCCGATTTGCGCACGCTTGCCGAAGGCGACCTGCCGCAGCTGGCTTCCGAGCTTCGCGCCGAACTGATCGACGTCGTTTCCCACACCGGCGGCCATCTCGGCGCCGGCCTTGGCGTGGTCGAGTTGACCGTCGCGCTGCACTACGTCTTCAACACGCCGGACGACCGGCTGATTTGGGACGTCGGCCACCAGGCTTATCCACACAAGATCCTGACCGGCCGCCGCGATCGCATCCGCACGCTGCGGCAGGAGGGCGGCCTGTCCGGCTTCACGCGTCGCGTCGAGAGCGAATACGATCCGTTCGGCGCAGCCCACTCCTCGACCTCGATTTCAGCCGGCCTCGGCATGGCGATGGCGCGCGATCTGTCCGATGGCCGCAACAATGTCATTGCCGTCATCGGCGACGGCGCCATGTCGGCCGGCATGGCCTATGAGGCGATGAACAATGCCGGCGCACTCGATGCCCGGCTGATCGTCATCTTGAACGACAACGATATGTCGATCGCTCCGCCGACCGGTGCAATGAGCGCCTATCTGGCCCGTCTGGCGTCGGGCAAGACCTATCTGGGCTTGCGCGATTTCGGCAAGAAGCTGACGTCCTATCTCGGCGAGCGCGCCGATCGCGCCATCAAGCGAGCGGTCGAGCATGCGCGCGGTTACGTCACCGGCGGCACGTTGTTCGAGGAGATGGGGTTCTACCACATCGGCCCGATCGACGGTCACAACCTCGAGCACCTGATCCCGGTGCTGAAGAACGTCCGCGACAATGCCGACGGCCCGGTGCTGATCCATGTCGTGACCCAGAAGGGCAAGGGCTACGCCCCGGCCGAGGCGGCGGCCGACAAATATCATGGCGTCAACAAATTCGACGTCATCACCGGCGCCCAGGCCAAGGCGCCCGCCAATGCGCCGAGCTACACCAAGGTGTTTGCCGAAAGCCTGATCCAGGAGGCCCGAGAGGACGACCGCATCGTCGCTATCACCGCCGCCATGCCGAACGGCACTGGGCTTGATCTGTTCGGCGAAGCGTTTCCGGCGAGGACCTTCGATGTCGGCATCGCCGAGCAACATGCGGTGACCTTCGCCGCCGGCCTTGCCACGGAAGGCTTCAAGCCTTTCGCGGCGATCTACTCGACCTTCCTGCAGCGCGCCTACGACCAGGTCGTCCACGACGTGGCGATCCAGAAATTGCCGGTGCGCTTTCCGATCGATCGCGCCGGCTTCGTCGGCGCCGATGGTGCCACCCATTGCGGCGCCTTCGACACGACCTTCCTGGCGACGCTGCCCGGTTTCGTCGTCATGGCCGCGGCCGATGAGGCCGAGCTGCGCCACATGGTACGCACCGCTGCAAGCTACGATGACGGCCCGATCGCCTTCCGATACCCGCGCGGTAACGGCGTTGGTGTCGAGATGCCGCAACGCGGCTCGGTATTGGAGATCGGCAAGGGTCGGATCGTCAGGGAAGGCACCAAGGTTGCGCTGCTTTCCTTCGGCACCAGGCTGCAGGATTGCCTGGCCGCGGCCGAGGAGCTTGGCGCGGCCGGGCTTTCGACCACGGTCGCCGATGCCCGTTTCGCCAAGCCGCTCGACGAGGACCTGATCCGGCGGCTGGCCCGTTCACACGAGATACTGGTGACGGTGGAAGAGGGCGCGGTCGGCGGCTTCGCCAGCCATGTGCTGCAGTTCCTGGCCCATGAAGGGCTGCTGGAGAGCGGCCTGAAGGTGCGCCCGCTGGTGCTGCCCGATACATTTGTCGACCATGCCAAGCCGGAAAAGATGTATGCCGATGCCGGGCTGGACAGCGCCGGCATCGTGCGCACCGTGTTTGTGGCGCTGGGGCATACCGCGCAGGCCCAGCGCGCCTAGCTTTTAGACGCATTCCCACGACGCCGACGCGATTCAACTTGGCTGCAAGATGCTAGTCTGAATCAATATCTCAAACGCTTGAATCAAATTGCCGGCGAACAGTCGTAACATGCTGTTTACGCTGCCGTTTGGCGATTTGCTTACCGTGTCCTTTGGCCGTTCTTCAACGCTGCCCTGCTAGAAGGCAACAGGCAGGGGAAAGCAGACCAATGAGATCGCTTTTGGGCGGCATCGCGCTTGCGGCCATCGTCGTCTTGTCGGCTATAGCCGAAACGCGCTACGACCGCAAACTCGAAGAGGCGGTGATGGGCGTCGTCGCCGGCAAGATCGGCGAGATCCGTGGCGGCTTCTCCTACAAGCAGGCGCCGCAATTCGTCGTCGTGCCCGATACCTTGCCGAAGGCGTCCAGTTCCGCTGACCGGCCGCGCACACAGGTGTCCGGCGACAGCAGCGACGGTCTGACGCCGGCCGTCGAACGGCGGGTTTCGCGGACCATCTTCTAAAGCATGATCCCGAAGAGACTCTAGAAACTAGAACCACATGTCCCGCACATAGCGACCATCTCTCGGCAAATCCTCGAATGTATCGAGACCCTCGAAATGGTCGATCGGGAGATCGGCGACGGCCACGGGCGGCGCAAGCCTCACATTGACGGCGATGCGGTAGCGCCCAGCCGCATCGGGATGCAAACCGCGCCAGGCCAGGACGCAAGCGCAGGTTGGGCAGAAGAGAATCTCAAGCGAAGGATGAGCCTTTCCGACGCGCCGATAGGCGCTTACGGGCCCGGCAAGGCGGATGCGTTCGTCGACATAGTCGTAAGCCCAGAGCGTGCCGTAGCGACGGCAAAGTGTGCAATTGCAGGCAGTGATCGAACCGGGATCGCCCTCCAGGGTCCAGTGGGCTGCGCCGCAGTGGCAGGTTCCCGTCAGCATGTTCCTCCTCCACGTTTCGACGGCTAAACGGCATCTCTTTCTTAGCATTGCGTCGGGTCTCGTGCGAGGCTCGACAAACAGCGCAGCGGCTTGATGCGCTCACCGCCTTTCCAACCATGCCTTGTCTGATCGCCAAATTCCTTGCCATCATCGTTGGCTTTCGCCATGAAGGCCGATGACTTCCCTTCCGCCAGCCAGCATACGCCAGCGGCTCGACGAATTGCTCGTCCAGCGCGGCCTGTTTGCCAGCCGCTCGCGTGCCCGCGACGCGGTCGAGCGCGGCACCGTGACGGTCGATGGCATCGTCGCCCTCAAGCCGGGCCAGGCCGTTCTGCCTGAGTGCAACATCGTCGTTGACGATCCGGCGCAAGGTTACGTGTCGCGCGCTGCACTGAAGCTGAAGGCTGGTCTTGACCATTTCGCCCTCGACCCCACCGGCAGCGAAGCGCTCGATGTCGGCGCCTCGACCGGCGGCTTCACGCAGGTGCTGCTCGAACGCGGCGCGGCGCATGTCACGGCGATCGATGTCGGGCACGGCCAGATGCACTCCAACATCGCCGGCGATCCGCGCGTGACGGTAATTGAAGGCCTGAATGCGCGCGAACTATCGGCCGCCCATCTCGGCGGCCGTGTGCCGGATTTCATCGTCTCGGATGTCAGCTTCATATCGCTGAAACTGGCGCTGCCGCCGGCGCTTGCCTTGGCCAGGAATGGCGCAAAAGCTGTGTTTCTGGTCAAGCCGCAATTCGAGGCCGGCCGCGAGGCGATCGGCAAGGGCGGCCTGCTGAAGGACCCCTATGATGCGGCGCGCATTGCCGGCCTGATGCAGGACTGGCTCGATGCCATTCCCGGCTGGCGCTCGCTGGGGCTTCATCTGTCACCGATAGAGGGCGGCGACGGCAACCGCGAGTTCCTGCTCGGCGGCATCAAGGACGTCGAGACCCAGAAGCGATGAGCACCCGTTTCACGATCGCAAGGTTGGGCTCGCAGGGCGACGGCATCGCCGAGACGGAAACCGGCGAGGTTTTCATTCCGTTCGCGCTGCCGGGAGAGGTCGTCACCGCCGCGCGGGAGAAAGATCGCGCCACCTTGATGTCGGTCCTTGAGGCTTCGCCGTTGCGGGTCGATCCGCCGTGCCGGCATTTCGGCGCGTGCGGCGGCTGCGCCGTCCAGCATCTCGAGACTGAAGCCTATCACCGGTGGAAGCGCGAAAAGGTCGTGCATGCGCTGAAGAGCAAGGGCATCGCTTGCGATGTCGGGGCGCTGGTGCCGTGCGCGCCGCACACGCGCCGCCGCGTCGTCTTCACCGCCCGGCGGAGCGAGGCGCGAATGCAGTTCGGCTTCGTTCGCGCGCTGTCATCCGAGATCATCTCGATCGAGGAATGCCCGATCTCGGCGCCGCAGATCGTCGCTGCGCTCGACCGTTTGAGGATGCTTGCCGGACTGATCTGCACCACGACCAAATCGTTCCACATGGCGGTGACGGTGACCGGTTCCGGCCTCGATGTCGCGGTTCACGATTCCGGCAAACTCGGCGAGAACCAGCGCCGCGTCGCCTCCAACTTCGTCATCGCCGAGGGGCTAGCCAGGCTGTCGGTCGACGGCGAGGTCATTATCGAACCAAACAAACCGGTCGTCCTGTTTGGCGGCGTCGCCGTCGCAGTGCCTCCGGGCGCTTTCCTGCAGGCGACCGAAGCTGCCGAACAGGCGATGGCCAACATTGTCGGCCAGCATTTCGCGCGCGCCAAAAAGCTCGCCGATCTCTTCGCCGGCTGCGGCAGCTTCGCGCTGCGCCTGGCCGCAAGATCGGAGGTTCACGCGGTGGAAGGCGATGCGGCAGCACTCGCGGCGCTCGACCGGGCATTCCGTTTCGCCAGCGGCCTGAAGCGGGTGACCGGCGAACGTCGCGACCTGTTCCGGAGGCCGCTCACATTCAAGGAGTTGAATGCCTTTGACGGCGTTGTCTTCGACCCGCCTCGCGCCGGCGCCGAGGACCAGTCGAAGCAGATCGCGCGCTCCGACGTGCCGCTCGTCGCCGCGGTGTCTTGCAATCCGGTAACGCTGGCGCGGGACCTACGCATCCTCATGGACGGCGGCTATACCCTGAAGAGCGTGACGCCGATCGACCAGTTCCTGTGGTCGCCGCATGTCGAGGCCGTGGCGCTGTTGGAGAAGCCGAGACGAAGACGCTAGCAGCCAGGGCCTGAAACGCGCACCAAAAAAGCACATTTTTAGCGCACGTCGTTCAGACCGTGCTAGGGAATTGCCACGAGCACCGCAGCCTTCGAAATTTCGCCATCGTGCTTCGGCGAGGAGCGGGCGCCGTTTCTCTCGCCAAGGCGGGTCGCTGAACTGCTAGGGGGTCAATACGACAGAACTGGCGGGGCTGACCGGTCTCGCGCGCAACACGCTTGCCGCCGAGTCCGGTGCGCGCAAGGTCGACGCCGCATTGAGTCCCATCGTCCGTATCCTGGCGATGGCCGGCGAGATGGCCGGTGATGAACATCGTGCGGCGATCTGGTTCAAGCATCAGCCGATCCCCGGTTGGGCCGGAAAGACCGCCTACGATCTGGTTCGCGAAGGCAAGACGGACAAGGTGCTTGCCTATCTGGAGGCAGTCCGCTCCGGCATCTATGCCTGAAACCAGGCTGACCCTGTGGCGCGCTTTTGTGCCGCGCTGGGCCGCTGTGAGCTGCTATGCTTCTTGCACGCGTTCGTATCCGGCCGCCTTCGCGGCCCTGACGAACTTGCGGTCAAAAGTCGCGAAGCCAGCGCAGTGAGCGGACTTGCCCAGATGCAGCGCATCAGCGAAATCCAACCCCTGTTCCGAGAGGTCGAGCGCGGACGACACGACCGCCCCGTCTTCCACCTCTACCGTGGGAAGCCCGCTAAACACCCGTAGCGTACGGGCGATTTCAAGCGGCGCAAAACCGTAGGCGCTGCGCAACACCCATTCGACTTCCAGCATCACCGTGACGGCGACAAAGACCGGCTGGCTATCGATCAGCGCCCGGGCGCGGGAAGACTGCGACGGGTGATCGCCCGTCAGGTAGCGGACGATCAGGTTGGTATCAATTGCGAGCATGGCGCCGCCGCGCTTCGGCGAGCACGCCCGCGTCCATTTCCTCCAACGTCTTCGGCCTGCCACTATAGCGCAGCGATCCAAACACGTCCTCTGGCCGTGTCTCGGCGAAGACTGGCGCAGGCTTCAGTAGCACGCCCTCCGGGGTATCCTCGACCAGAAGGCGTGTGCCGGCATGCCATTCCCTCCGTTTCCGGATCGCGCTGGGCAGGATGACCTGTCCCTTGGTCGAGACCGTAGTTACGAGCTTCTTTGCGGCAGCCATCTGCGCACGTCCTTAGGTGTAAGACGAATGTAAGATAGTCGAAGCTCTCCGCAAATTCAAGGCGCAAGCTACTCCTACTTCAATGCAGTGGGCGGCGGGGATTGGTTGTTCCGGAGCGGCGATAATTCGGCGTCAACTCCATCAAACCCTGGTGCCGCCGACTGTCATCTGGTTCATCCTGAGATGCGGCTGGCCGACGCCGACCGGCACGCCCTGTCCGGCCTTGCCGCACATGCCGATGCCGGTGTCGAGCTTCATGTCGTTGCCGATCATCGCCACACGATGCATGGCATCCGGCCCGTTGCCGATCAGCATGGCGCCCTTGATCGGTTGCGTCACCTTGCCGTTCTCGATCATGTAGGCTTCGGTGCAGCCGAACACGAACTTGCCCGAAGTGATGTCGACCTGGCCGCCGCCGAACGACACGGCATAGATGCCGTTCTTGACCGAGGCGATGATCTCGTCCGGCTCCATGTCGCCCGCTGTCATGTAGGTGTTGGTCATGCGCGGCATAGGCTCGTGCGCGTAACCTTGGCGTCGCCCGTTGCCGGTGGCTTTCATGCCCATCAGCCGGGCGTTCTGGCGGTCCTGCATGTAGCCGACCAGCTTGCCATCGTCGATCAGCACGTTATGGGCCGATGGCGTGCCCTCATCGTCGACGGTAAGCGAGCCACGCCGCTCGGGCAGGGTGCCGTCATCAACGACGGTGACGCCTTTCGCTGCCACCTGCTGGCCAAGCAGGCCGGCAAAGGCCGACGTCTTCTTGCGGTTGAAATCGCCTTCCAGCCCGTGGCCGACGGCCTCGTGCAACATGACGCCCGGCCAGCCGCTCGACAGCACGATGTCGAAAGTGCCGGCAGGTGCTGGAACCGCTTCGAGATTGACCAGCGCTTGCCGCAATGCCTCCTTGGCCGCGTGCCGCCAGCTGTCCTCGATCAGGAATTCACCAAAATCCTTGCGGCCTCCCATGCCGTAGGAGCCGCTCTCCTGGCGGTCGCCGTCGCCGACCACCACCGACACGTTGATCCTGACCAGCGGACGGATGTCGCGCACCATCTGGCCGTCGGCGCGCATGATCTCGACATGCTGCCAGGAGGCGGCGAGCGACGCCGTCACCTGCCTGACGCGCGGATCCTCGGCCCGCAGCCATGCATCGATTTCCTGAAGCAGCTTGGCCTTGGCCTCGAAGGAAGGCGAGGGGATAGGGTTTCCGTCGCCGTAGAGGTGGCGGTTGGTGCGGGCAGGCGCTGCGGCAAGCGTGCCGGAATAGCCGCTCTTCACCGTCGAAACGGCATCGGCGGCGCGCAGCAGCGAGGCTTCGGAGAGATCGCTGGAATGGGCGTAGCCGCTGGCTTCGCCGGCGACGGCGCGCAGGCCGAAACCCTGGTCGGTGTTGAAATTCGCGGTCTTCAGCTTGCCATTGTCGAACATCAGCGATTCGCTTTCGCTATATTCGAGAAACAGTTCGCCGTCGTCGGCGCCGTTAATAGTTTCGGCAACGATTTGCTTGATGCGATCGTCGGAAATGTCAAATTGGCCGATCAGGCTGTTCATGGCAGGTCCATTCGCAGGAGGATTGTTTCCCACGATGTAGGCGCGAAGGCCCGCACAGACAATCTGAAATGAGATTTGCCGTGACCTCGGCCGGTCAACATCACTGGATCGTGTTACAAGACCCAGTCTCAAGGCAGGGCGGCAAAGCCGTCGGCGAAACCCTTGAGGTCGACGGGAATGCCGATGCCCTCTTCCGGCGTCTGGAAAACGATGAAGGTGGCGGACGTACCGGTCTTCAGCGTGTCGAGCAGCGGCTTTTCCAGGATGACCTCGGCATAGCAGCCGTCCTGGAAACAGCGCACGAAATAGGCGCGGCCGATATCCTTGCCGTCGACATTGAGGCCGAGGCCGTTCGGCAACAGCACGCCGAGCGGCGCCAGCACACGCAGGATTTCGGCCTTGTTGTCGGCTGTGCGCAGCACGACGACGGAAAGACCCATTTCCGGACGGTCCTCGGCGACGACGTTCTGCATCATCACGCATTGTTCGGATGTAGCACCGGCGGGCGTATCGCAGATAATCGACCACGCCCCATGCGTTGACTTCACCGTGCCGCTTGGCTGCGCGGCATTGGCCAGGCCGGCGCCGGACAAGCCTATTGCGGCGGCAACAAAGATGACCTTCGCCAAGGTTCTCGAAAGCCAAGGGTTCATGACGGCTCCATTGCGAATCACGGCACTTTAAGCCGCACTAAACCCAAGTAAAGGACGAGACCCCGGCGATCTGCCCCGACACAGGCGACAATGCGCTTTTCAGTGCCAATTTCGCCCTAATTGCGACAGCTCCGCACGCCGCGCGGCTCATTCTACCCGGATGCCGCTCTGGTGATTCGCGGCGAGCCGTCACCGCACGAAGCCAGCGCCGCACTTGCGCGCAAAAATGCCGCACGGGTTCCGGCGCTCCTTTCTTGCGGAGGCAAATAGAGTATGGTTTGAACCAGCCTTGAATTGTCCGGGATTCCCGTCCCGGCCATTGTTCGACATTCTTGCGGTCCGATCGCGAGGAACTGGGAGATGACGAGGGCGATGAGAAAATTCCTGGCAACCGCCAAAATCGTAGCTAGTGCCGCCGCCACATTGTTTGCCGCTGCATCCGCTCATGCAGCCCAGCCCCAACCTTGGGAAACCAGTTTTCAGCCTCCGGCGACCGACATTATGCGGCAGATCGAGTGGTTCGGGAACTACTCGTTCGCGTTCATCATTGTGATCACCGCCTTGGTGCTTTTCCTGATTGCCTACTGCATTTTGCGGTTCCGGGCGAGCGTCAACCCGACGCCGTCGCGCACCAGCCACAACACGCTGATCGAGGTCATCTGGACTGTCGGTCCCGTGGTTATCCTGCTCTGTCTCGCCATTCCCTCGTTCCAACTGCTGACCGCGCAATACACGCCGCCGGAAGAAGCCAAGCTGACCGTCAAGGCGACCGGCAATCAGTGGAACTGGGACTACGAATACCAGGTCGACAACACGCTTTCCTTTAATTCCGCGATCCTTCAGGATGCCGACAGGGCTGCTGCCGGCAAGGAAGATCGCGCCGAGTATCCGCGCCTGCTCGCCGTCGACAATGAGATGGTGGTGCCGGTCAGCACCATGACCCGCGTGCTGGTGACGGCGACCGACGTCATTCACGCCTTTGCCATGCCGTCCTTCGGCATCAAGACCGACGCGGTGCCGGGCCGCATCAACGAGGTCTGGTTCAAGGCCGACAAGGAAGGCCTCTATTACGGCCAGTGCTCGGAACTCTGCGGCAAGGACCACGCCTTCATGCCGATCGCCATTCGCGTCGTCTCCGATGCACAATACAAGACCTGGCTGGCGGCAGCCAAAACCGACCTTCCCGGCGCCAACAAGGCGCTGATGGCCGAGGTCGATGGCACGAACAAGGTAGCGGCCGCCGGCAATTGATGCCGCGACCAGAAAAGATTCAGGGAACGGAGCCGACCATGGCGCACGCTGCAGCTCACGACGACCACGACCACAAGCCGTATCATGGCTGGGTCCGGTGGGTGTATTCGACCAACCACAAGGACATCGGCACGCTTTATCTGATCTTCGCGATCATGGCGGGCTGCATCGGTGGCGCCTTGTCGGTCGTCATGCGCATGGAATTGCAGGAGCCGGGCATCCAGATATTCACTGGCCTGGCGCAGATGGTCTACGGCATGAATGGCGACGCCGCCATCGACGGGGGCAAGAGCATGTACAATGCTTTCACCACCGCGCATGCGCTGATCATGATCTTCTTCATGGTGATGCCGGCGCTGATCGGCGGCTTTGCCAACTGGATGGTGCCGATCATGATCGGCGCGCCGGATATGGCCTTCCCGCGCATGAACAACGTCTCGTTCTGGCTGCTGCCGCCGGCTTTCATCCTGCTGATTTTCTCGGCCTTCGTCCCGAGTGCGCCCGGCGCCTACGGCGTCGGCGGCGGCTGGACGCTTTATCCGCCGCTGTCGACATCGGGCCAGCCCGGACCGGCCATGGACCTGGCGATCCTGTCAATCCACATCGCCGGCGCCTCCTCGATTCTTGGCGCTATCAACTTCATCACCACCATCTTCAACATGCGCGCGCCCGGCATGACCATGCACAAGATGCCGCTTTTCGCCTGGTCTGTGCTGATTACCGCCTTCCTGCTGCTGCTGTCGCTTCCGGTGTTGGCCGGCGGCATCACCATGCTCTTGACCGACCGCAATTTCGGCACCACCTTCTTCGCCCCGGACGGTGGCGGTGATCCGATCCTGTTCCAGCACCTGTTCTGGTTCTTCGGCCATCCGGAGGTCTACATTCTGATCCTGCCGGGTTTCGGTATCATCAGCCATATCATCTCGACCTTTTCGAGGAAGCCGGTGTTTGGCTATCTCGGCATGGCCTATGCGATGGTTGCCATCGGCGCGGTGGGCTTCATCGTCTGGGCCCACCACATGTACACGACGGGCCTATCGCTCGACACCCAGCGCTATTTCGTCTTCGCCACCATGGTCATCGCGGTGCCGACGGGTGTGAAGATCTTCTCGTGGATCGCCACTATGTGGGGCGGGTCGATTTCGCTCAAGACCCCGATGCTGTGGGCGATCGGCTTCATCTTCCTGTTCACTGTTGGCGGCGTCACCGGTGTGCAGTTGGCCAATGCCGGCCTCGACCGCCCGCTGCACGATACCTATTTCGTGGTCGCGCACTTCCACTACGTGCTGTCGCTGGGCGCGGTCTTCGCGATCTTCGCCGGCTGGTACTACTGGTTCCCGAAAATGACCGGCTACATGTATTCGCCCGTGATCGCCAACACCCACTTCTGGGTCACTTTCGTCGGCGTCAACCTGGTCTTTTTCCCGCAGCACTTCCTCGGTCTTTCCGGTATGCCGCGTCGCTATATCGACTATCCGGATGCCTTCGCCGGCTGGAATATGGTGTCGTCCTACGGCTCGTACATCTCGGCTATCGGCGTCGTCATCTTCCTGTTCGGCGTCTTCGAGGCGTTCCAGAAGAAGCGGGTCGCCGGCGCCAATCCTTGGGGCGAGGGTGCGACCACGCTGGAATGGCAGCTGCCTTCGCCGCCGCCGTTCCACCAGTGGGAACAGTTGCCGAAGATCAAGTAGGCGGTTGCCTCCTTTAATACGGAACCGCCGGCCGACCGGCGGTTTTGGCCAACGGAATGATGGACTTTAAGTACGCATGGCCCTTGCCGAAGACAGACTGATTGACGAGCCGGGCTTCCGCATGTCGGAAGCGACAGCGGGCGATTTCTTCGCCCTGCTGAAGCCGCGCGTCATGTCGCTGGTGGTGTTCACTGCGTTTGTCGGCATGGTCGCCGCTCCGGTGACCATCAATCCGCTGCTGGCGGTGATCGCGATCCTAGCTATTGCCATCGGCGCCGGCGCCTCCGGTGCGCTCAACATGTGGTATGACGCAGACATCGATGCGGTGATGACGCGCACCGCCGGCCGTCCCGTGCCGGCCGGCCGTATCCGGCCAGGCGAGGCATTGAGTTTCGGGCTGGTGCTGTCGGTTCTGTCGGTGATGACGCTCGGCGTGCTGGTCAACTGGTTGGCAGCATCGCTTCTGGCCTTCACCATCTTTTTCTATGCCGTCATCTATACGATGTGGCTGAAGCGCTGGACGCCGCAGAACATCGTCATCGGCGGGGCTGCCGGTGCCATTCCGCCGGTCATAGGCTGGGCGGCGGTAACCGGATCGGTCAGCCTCGAAAGCTTGGTGCTGTTCCTGGTCATCTTCCTGTGGACGCCGCCACATTTCTGGGCGCTCGCGCTGTTCAAGTCGGAGGACTACGCCAAGGCAGGCATTCCGATGATGCCGAATGTCGCCGGCCAGGCCTCGACCAGACGCCAGATCTTTGCCTATGCGCTGGTCCTCGCGCCGGTTGGCGTGCTGCCCTGGGTTCTCGGGTTCACCACGCCGGTCTATGGCATCGTTGCATTGCTGCTCGGCGCCGGCTTCGTCTGGTATGCGTGGAGGGTGCTGCAAATGGCCGATGACGACCGGGCGATGAAGCCGGCCAAGGCCTTGTTCGGCTATTCGCTGCTCTATCTCTTCGCCATCTTCGCCGCCTACCTTGGCGATTGTGTCGTCGCGCGCGCGCTGACCATTGGTGGAGCATGAGCATGGCCGAAAAGAAGCTTGAACTGGTCACGTTGACCGAACGTCAGCAGAAGGCCCGCCGCAATCGCTCGGCCGCAATCGGTTTCGCGCTGGCGGCGCTGGTCGTCATATTCTACGTCGCGACCATCGTGAAATTTGGTCACAGTTTCCCCGGCTCGATGTGAGCTTAACATGACCAGGCAAACAGTCACCGATCCTAAGAAGAAGAATACGAACCGCGTCGTCGCCGGCGTCTGCATCGCGTTCTTCGGCGGCATGATCGGCATGGCCTACGCCGCGGTGCCGCTCTACGCGATGTTCTGCCAGGCGACAGGCTACGGCGGCACCGTCAAACGGGCGACCCAGCAATATGCCGATCGGGTGCTCGATCGCGACATCACCATCCGCTTCGACGCCAACACCGCCGGCGTTCCCTGGCAATTCCAGCCGGTCGCTCGCTCGATCACCATCAAGATCGGCGAAACCGCCGAGGCGCATTTCAGCGCGACCAACAAATTCAGCCGTCCCATCACTGGACGCGCCACCTTCAACGTGCAGCCGGAACTGGCCGGACCTTACTTCAACAAGGTCGAGTGTTTCTGCTTCACCGACACGACGCTGAAGCCGGGCGAGACACTGGACATGCCGGTCGTCTTCTATGTCGATCCCGACATCGTCAACGCGCCGGAATTGAAGGATCTGACGACGATTACCCTGTCCTACACGATGTTCCCGGTCGACAAGACCAAGCCGGTCGCATCATCGGTGCCGGCCGACGGCCGCCGCAACAAGATTTCAGATACCGAAGCAAGCCTCGGGGGTTGATATGGCAGACGCACACGCAAAACCACAACATGACTACCACCTCGTCGACCCGAGCCCGTGGCCGTTCCTGGGCTCCGTCGGGGCGCTGGTGACCGCGTTCGGCGGCGTCTGTTACATGCAATACCTCAAGGGCGGCGATTTCCCGATCTTCGGTTTCAATGTCGCCAATCCATGGCTGTTCTTCATCGGCCTGCTGATCGTCATCTACACGATGTTCGCCTGGTGGTCGGATACGATCAAGGAGGCGCATGAGGGACACCACACCCGTGTCGTGTCGCTGCATCTGCGCTACGGCATGATCATGTTCATCGCCTCCGAGGTGATGTTCTTCGTCGCCTGGTTCTGGGCCTTCTTCGACGCCAGCCTGTTTCCGGGCGAGGTCCATCAATACGCCCGTACTGCCTTCACCGGCGGCGTCTGGCCACCCAAGGGCCTCGAAGTTCTCGACCCTTTCCATCTGCCGCTCTACAACACCGTCATCCTGCTTCTGTCGGGTACCACGGTGACCTGGGCGCACCACTCGCTCATCCACGGCGACCGCAAGGGCCTGATCAATGGCTTGGTGCTGACCGTCGGCCTCGGCATGCTGTTCACGATGGTGCAGGCCTACGAGTACATGCACGCGCCGTTCGGCTTCAGGGATTCGATCTACGGCGCCACCTTCTTCATGGCGACCGGCTTCCATGGTTTCCACGTCATCATCGGCACGATCTTCCTGTTGGTCTGCCTGATCCGCGCCATAAAGGGCGATTTCACGCCCAAGCAGCATTTCGGCTTCGAGGCCGCCGCCTGGTACTGGCACTTCGTGGACGTGGTGTGGCTGTTCCTGTTTGCCTCGATCTACGTCTGGGCATCGAACGGCGCGATGATCGAACCGCACTGAGATCGAACTGAGGAAATCGACAAGGCGGCTGCGGCGACGTGGCCGCCTTATCTTTTGCGGCAAATGCTCCTAGGATGATCCCATGAGCGACGACAAGGCGATCTGGCCACCAATCGATCCGATCTCGGCCGGCTTGCATGGCCGCTGCCCCCGCTGTGGCGAGGGCAAGCTGTTCTCCGGGTTCCTCACGGTCGGCAATCGCTGCAGCAATTGCGGCCTCGATTATTCTTTCGCCGATGCTGGTGACGGGCCGGCGGTGTTCGTTATCCTGATCATCGGCTTCATCGTCGTCGGCCTGGCGTTGTGGATGGAGGTGACGCTCAATCCACCGCTTTGGCTGCATCTGCTGCTGTGGATTCCGCTGACGCTGGTGCTTTGCCTGGCGGCGCTCCGGCTGATCAAGGGCGTGCTGCTGACGCTGCAATACCGCAACAAGGCGGCCGAGGGCCGGCTGGACCGCGGCGAATGAGCGAGGCATCAGGTTCGGTGGCCGGCCGGTCGCGGCCCAAGCGCGCATTGGCGCTCGGCCTGGGTATCGTCGTGTTTTTGATCCTGCTGGCGCTCGGCACCTGGCAGGTTCAGCGCCTGCACTGGAAAGAGGGCCTTCTCCAGACGATCGACCAGCGTACGCATTCGGCGCCTGTACCATTGGCCGAGGTCGAAAAGCGGTTTGCTGCCGCCGGCGACGTGGACTACACGCCGGTGATAGTGACCGGCACTTTCCTGCATCAAGACGAGCGGCATTTCCTCGCCACCTGGGAAGGCCAGTCCGGTTTCGACGTCTTCACGCCGCTACAGCTCGACGATGGCCGTTTCGTGCTGATCAACCGTGGCTTCGTGCCTTACGATTTCAAGGATCCAGCCAAGCGGCCGCAGGAACAGGTAACGGGCAAAGTGACGGTGACGGGGCTCGCCCGTAACCCGCTGCCGGCCAAGCCCTCGATGATGCTTCCCGACAATGATCCGCAGAAGAATATCTTCTACTGGAAAGATCGTGACGCGATGGCCTCGAGCGCCGGCCTGCCGACAGGTGCGGCGCTGGTGCCGATCTTCATCGATGCGAACGCCACGCCCAACCCCGGCGGGCTGCCGGTTGGCGGTGTCACCGTCATCGACCTGCCGAACAGCCATCTGCAATATGCGATAACCTGGTACGGCCTTGCCGCCGCCCTTGCCGGCGTCCTGATCTCCTGGCTCCGCCGCCCGGCGAAAGACCAATGATCGCCGCCATTACCCTTGACAGGGCAGGGCCGCGCACCTCATTTCGCGCCTTGAGCTCAGAAGTCATAGTCCGATCAACCGGCCTACAATCAGCGTAAGATGCAATCATGCTTCACACAAAGCCGCCGCTGACCATCCGGCTCTGCCAGCCCCGCGGTTTCTGTGCGGGCGTTGACCGTGCCATCCAGATCGTCGTGCTGGCGCTGAAGAAATACGGCGCGCCGGTCTATGTCCGCCACGAGATCGTGCACAACCGCTACGTCGTCGAAGGGCTGCAAAGCCTCGGCGCGGTGTTCATCGAGGAGCTCTCCGAGATCCCGCCCGAGCATCGCCAGAGCCCGGTCGTCTTTTCGGCGCATGGCGTGCCGAAATCTGTGCCGGCCGACGCCCAGTCCCGCAACCTGTTCTATCTCGACGCGACTTGCCCGCTGGTCTCGAAAGTCCACAAGCAGGCGATGCGCCATCAGCGGCTTGGCCGCCACGTGCTCTTGATCGGCCATGCCGGGCATCCGGAGGTGATCGGCACAATGGGCCAGTTGCCGGACGGCGCGGTAACTCTGATCGAGACCGAGGCCGACGCCGCAAGCTTCGTGCCCGCAGACCCACAAGCGCTCGGCTTCGTCACCCAGACGACGCTGTCGGTCGAGGATACCGCCGGTATCATCCGCGCCCTGCAGCAGCGTTTTCCCGAGCTGCACGCGCCGGCGGCGGAATCGATCTGTTATGCCACCACCAATCGCCAGGAAGCGGTCAAGGAAACAGCGGCCGGCGCCGATCTCTTCCTGGTTGTCGGCGCACCTAACTCGTCCAACTCGCGGCGCCTGGTCGAAGTGGCCGAGCGCGCCGGCGCCTCGATGTCGCTTCTCGTGCAGCGCGCCTCCGAAATTCCGTGGAATGAGATTGCCGGCATTTCGACGCTCGGCCTGTCGGCGGGCGCCTCGGCGCCGGAGATCATCGTCGACGAGATCGTCGATGCGTTCAGGCAGCGCTTCGACGTGACCATCGAGCTGGCCGTGACGGCGACGGAGACGGAGGACTTTCCGGTGATGCGGGTGTTGCGCGATGTCGAACTGACGGCTGCCGACATGGCCTTCGTCAACGGGGCCGCGTAGCAACGATGGCGGTTTACACCGACGTCAACGAGGGCGAGCTCGGCGCATTCCTCAGGAACTATCCGGTCGGCGACCTCTTGTCCTACAAGGGCATCGCCGAAGGCACCGAAAACTCGAATTTTCTGCTGCACACCAGCAGCGGCTCCTACATCCTGACGCTTTACGAGAAGCGCGTCGACAAGGCTGACCTGCCGTTCTTTCTCGGCCTCATGGCCCACCTCGCCAGAAAGGGCATTTCGTGCCCGCTCCCGGTCACCGCACATGATGGCGGTGTGATCGGAACACTTGCCGGCCGGCCGGCGGTCATCATCACCTTTCTCGAAGGCCTGTCGCTGCGGCGGCCGACGGCTGCACATTGCGGCGAGGTCGGCAAGGCGCTGGCGGCACTGCATCTCGCCGGCGCGGATTTTCCGATGACCCGCCCCAACGCCCTTGCCATCGATGGCTGGCGCAAGCTGTGGAATGCCGCCCGCGCCCGCGCCGACGAGGTCGAGCCGGGACTGGCGGCCGAGGTCGATGCCGATTTCGCCGATTTCGAGCGGAACTGGCCGAACGGTCTGCCGCAAGGCATCATCCATGCTGATCTTTTCCCGGACAATGTGTTTTTCCTCGGCGAGAAACTGTCCGGGCTGATCGACTTCTATTTCGCCTGCAACGACCTCTATGCCTATGACGTTGCCACGTGCCTGAACGCCTGGTGCTTCGAGAAGGATTTTTCCTTCAATCTGACCAAGGGCACGGCGCTGCTTGCCGGCTACCAAAGCGTGCGGCCGTTGAGCAGTGACGAGAAAGCTGCGCTGCCGATGCTGGCGCGCGGTTCGGCGCTGCGCTTCATGCTGACCCGGCTCTACGACTGGCTGACGGTCCCGGACGGCGGCCTGGTGATGAAACGCGACCCGACCGAGTATATCCGCCGGATGCGCTTCCACCGGGCGATCAACTCTCCTTCCGAATATGGACTGACATGACCAAGCGCGTTGAAATCTTCACCGATGGTGCCTGTTCGGGCAATCCCGGGCCTGGCGGCTGGGGCGCAATCCTGCGCTTCAACGGCGCAATCAAGGAGCTCCATGGTGGCGAGGCTCTGACCACCAACAACCGCATGGAGTTGTTGGCGGCCATCTCGGCGCTCAATGCGCTCAAGGAGCCTTGCGTCGTCGATCTTTATACCGACAGCAACTACGTCAAGGACGGTATTTTCGGCTGGATCGACGGCTGGAAGCGCAACGGCTGGAAGACCGCCGCCAGGCAGCCGGTGAAGAATGCCGAGCTGTGGCAGCAGCTCGACGCTGCGCGCAACCGCCACCAGGTCACCTGGCATTGGGTCAAGGGCCATGCCGGCCATCCCGAGAACGAGCGCGCCGACGAATTGGCGCGGCTCGGCATGGCGCCATTCAAGACGAAGTCGGCGAAACCCGTGCTCGCGTCCGTGCCGCCGGAGGAAGGCACCCAGTCCAGGCAATCGGCGGCCAAGAAGGTTCGGCGCTCGACCCAGAGTTATTGATCCGGTTGAACTGGCGTGTCAGCGGATCAGAAGGGCGGTGCCGAACAGTCCGATGGCAAACACCGTATGCGACACAAGATTGAGGGCGCGGACCTGCATCGGATTGGGCCGCTTCGAAGCGGCCCAGCCGGCGCCCAGGCCGGGCGCCAGCAGAAACCACCCGGCGCCGACGGTGACGATGCCGAGCATAAAAGCCGGCAGGAAGGTCGGCGCGGTGAGCCAGGCCGTTCCGGCCAGCACGACCAGTATGACGCCGTAGACGATGCCGACAGCATAATGAAAGGCCCAGCCAAGTACTGATTCATGCGGGTAGGGCGAGGCCTCGCCAATGTCGTCATGGAAGACCTTGCCTTCCCTGAGATGCCAGACCCAGCGGCCGACCAGCCCCCAGTTCGGCCGCGGCTGAGCAAACGCCTTGTTCAGGAAAATCGCCCAGACATCCATAAGCGCGGTTGCGCCGATGCCGATCGCGACGCTGCGCCAGACGATGTCAGACATAATCGAGGTCCCCAGAAGCAAGCAGTCCCGAAGGGCCGACGCATGGTCCCGAAAAACCGGGTCGGCTTTCGGAAGGATCATGCGCCGATGCAAAGTCAGCGTCCTTTGGACGTTGAGCGCTCGAAGGCGCCCTTTGCCGTGCCTGGCCTAGGCTGTCGCCAGGACGGAAAGCTGTCCGAGAATGTGAGCCGCACCGGATTCGTCGACGCCGGGCTTTGTCTCGACATTGAGTGCGGTGACCTTGCCGTCATCGACGATCATCGAAAAACGCTTCGAGCGTAGCCCCATGCCGCCGCTGGAGAGGTCGGCGTCGAGGCCGACGGATTTGGCGAAATCGCCATTGCCATCGGCAAGATAAAGGATTTTGCCTTCACCGCCGCTGAAGCGGGCCCAGGCCCCCATAACGTGAACATCGTTGACCGAGACAACGGCGATAGTGTCGACGCCGCGCGCCAGGATGGCGTCGTAATTGTCCAGGTAGCCGGGCAGATGATTGTTGCTGCAGGTCGGCGTGAAGGCGCCTGGAACGCCAAACAGCACGACCTTCTTTCCTGAGAATATCTCGCCCGTCGTTATCGGCTTTGCACCGTCGGCGGTCATTGTCTTGAAGGTCGCATCGGGCAGTTTGTCGCCAACGGAGATCGTCATGATGGTCCTCGCTTGGAAATGGAAGGGAGTGTCCTTGCGATAGCGAATTAAGGCGCGCCCGGCAACCGTCCAGACGTTGGCATCACGGGAATGGCAACAGGCCTTCGACCGCGCCTGCGGCACTTGTCAGTGTGTAGTGCAGGCCGCCATCGGTTGGCGTTGTCGACGGCCTGTCGAGGATCGGCACAGTAAAGATCAGCTTGCCATCCTTTTCGCTGCGTGCCGGGGCACCGAACATGTAGTCGCGTTCGCCGGCAACGAAGAAGTCGGCGCCCTCGGGGCTGCCCGGAAAGCTCGCTTCGACAATCAGCGTTTCGTGGTCGCCCGGCAGTACGTTTATGCCGAAATCGGGCGTTGCCGTGGCAGGCAGGGTGGCAAGGCCTGCCTTGACCAGTGCCGCGTCCCCGGCGTTGTCCGGATCGGCGCCGGGATCGACGGTCAGCCTTGTCTGCACCGGGATGCAGATGGTTTCGCAGATGCCGAGGAAAATGTCCGCATCGATGACGGCCGGCTGGCCGGGCGCGGCAAGCGTGAACGTCACCGGCAACGAAACGGGGTGGTCGTAGCCGGCCCATTTGCCGTAGCCGTCGTCGTGGCGCTGCGGCGGCGGAAACGAAAGCGTCGCGTCGGCAATGTTGGTGCTGGCCGAGACGTCGATCTGTGGCGGCACGCCCGCATCGCCCGGATCGCGCCAATAGGTCTTCCAGCCGGGCTTCAGCGCAATGTCGAGGACGCCCTGGAGACGCCCGGCCTCATCGGCCTTGCCGCTCGTTACCAGCCGCACCCTGCCGCCTTCGCTGTTGTACCAGGCCGATGAGGAGGCTGAGGCGGGGAGGCCGGTCGCCGATCCAATGGCTACGCCAAGCAGCAGGATTTTCAAGCTTTGCATGGCAATGATTTGATCGTCTGTTGATGGCCGCACAATGATTTCATGACGCCGCCGGCATCATATTTGCGTGACCTTCGATTTACGAGCCTGATCAAATCGGGCGCCGCCCATCTTTTCGACGCCCCGGAAACGCGTTACGCTGTGGCCATGGATTTGTTGCGCCATAAAAGGACGGCCGCAGGACCCGGCTTTCTCGACGATCAGTTCCTGATTGCCATGCCCGGCATGAAGGATGACCGCTTCACGCGCTCTGTCATCTACATTTGCGCGCACAGCGACGAAGGCGCGATGGGGCTGATCATCAACCAGACGCAGCAGATGCTGTTTCCGGACCTGCTCGTGCAACTCGGCATCATGAACGAGCTGGAGGCAATTCGCCTGCCGCCACCGGCGCGCGACTTCGTCGTGCGCAATGGCGGACCGGTGGATCGTAGCCGCGGCTTCGTTCTGCATTCGGGCGACTACCGGGTGGAATCCTCGCTCGCCGTGTCCGACGATGTCTGTCTGACCGCGACCGTCGACATATTGCGCGCCATCTCCTCCGGCCGCGGACCCCGGCGGGCTCTGATGGCGCTTGGCTATGCCGGCTGGGGTGCGGGCCAGCTTGAAAACGAGATCGTCGAGAATGGCTGGCTGACTTGCCCGGCAAGTGCCGAGCTTCTGTTCGACGCCGACATCGATCGCAAATATGACCGGATCCTCGCCTCGATCGGCATTGATCTCGCGCATCTCAGCCTGGCTGCCGGTCACGCCTGAACCTCATTACGTCCTGAAACTTGTCACGCTTGGGTCAACGGATACTGTTCCTTCAGCGTCTTCAGCACCTGGTCGCCCGGCATCGGCGCGCCGAACATGAAGCTCTGCACGTACTCGCAGCCCATCTGCCGCAACTCCAGCGCATCGCTCTCGTCCGAAATGCCTTCGGCGACAACCGACAGGCCGAGTTCATGCGCCATATTGACCATGGATTTGAGCAGCACCGCACGTTTCGGCGTCGCGTCGTCGACGAAGCTCTTGTCGATCTTGATGGTGTCGAATGGAAAGCGCGTCAGATAGGCCAGCGATGAATAGCCGGTGCCGAAATCATCCAGCGACAGGCCGATGCCAAGCTGCTTCAGCTTGGTCAGCACATGGGCGGTCTGCTCGGGATTGTCCATCACCAGCGATTCGGTGAGTTCGAGCCGGAAGCAGCGCGGTTTCAGGTTGGCTCGCGCGATCACCGAGCGGACGTCGCTGACCAGGTCGCGGCGGATGAGCTGACGGCTGGACAGATTGACCGAGACCGACAGCGGCGCATCGCCGATCTGCTTTTGCCATCCCGCCAGGTCTTCGGCAGCCTGTTGCATGGCGAACAGCCCAAGCTGCACGATCAGGCCGCAGTTTTCGGCGACCGGAATGAAATCAGCCGGCGGGATCATGCCGCGACGCGGATGGTCCCAGCGCAGCAGCGCTTCGAAGCCTGCCACGCTGCCGTCCTCCAGCCGCACGATCGGCTGGTAGGCAAGCGTGAATTCGCGTCGTTCGATGGCGCGGCGCAGATCGGACTCGAACTGCAGCCGGTCGGTGCCGACGGTGCGGAAGGCGGGACGGAACGGCTCGATCCGGTCGCCGCCGAAGCGCTTGGCCTGATGCATGGCAAGCTCGGCATCCTTGACCATGTCCTCGGCCGAGGTCTGCGTGGCGGTCCAGGTGATCAGCCCGATCGAGGCCGTCAGCACGATCTCGCGCTTGGCGAAGGTGATCGGGTTGTTGATGGCGTGCTTGATGGCATCGGCAATGGCCGCGATGCGGGCCGGATCCTGCTCCGACAAAAGCATCAGCGCGAACTGGTCGCCGGCAAAGCGCGACAGCGAATCCTTCGGCTTGAGCAGTCGGTGCAGCCGCCGCGCGATAGTCAAAAGGATGGTATCGCCGGCCGAGATGCCGAGCCCGTCATTGACCTGCTTGAAGCGGTCTATGTCGATGACGAAGACGGTCGGGCGCACCTTCTCTTCGGTGCGGGCGATCGAAATGATCGCCTCCAGCCGGTTCATGAACAACTCGCGGTTGGGCAGGCCGGTCAGATTGTCGTGCACGGCGTCATGCAGCAGCCGTTCCTCGGACTTCTTCTGCTCCGTCACGTCGACCATGGTGCCGACGCAGCGGATGACCTCGCCGTCCGAGCCGATCACCGGCCGGGCGCGCAGCGAAAACCAGTGATAGTGCCCGTCGGCGCCGCGCAGGCGGAAGTTTTGCGACACCCGGCCGCGCCGGTGCTCGAGCACCACGTCGAGTGTCGTGCGAAACGTGTCGCGGTCGTCGGCATGCAGCACCGGCAGCCAGTTGCGGGCGGGCCCGCCGAGACTGTTGGGGGCAAGGCCGAGCTGACTGCTGACGTCGGGACGAGTGACGACGCGGTCGCGCAGCACGTCCCAGTCCCACACGGTATCGCCCGATCCGGCAACCGCCAGCGCCTGCCGCTCGAGATCGGAGAACAGGCCCTGATGCAGGGCGCCGCCGGCAAAAGCGTGCTGCATCACCGTGAAGCCGATCAGCAGGATGATGAGGATCAGCCCGCCGCCCAGCGCCGGCTGGGCGATATCGTTGTCCAGCATGCCGGTGATTGCCATCCACGATCCGCATAGCCACAGCAGAACCATCACCCAACTGGGCACCAGCATGATGGCGCGGTCGTAACCGCGGATACCGAGGAAGATGATCAGGCCGAGCCCGGTCAGCGCGGTGGCGGCGAAGGACAGCCTGGCAATGCCGGCGGCGACCGCCGGATCGATGATGGCGACACCGGCGATCAGCACCAGCCCGAGAATCCAGACCAGCGCGCCGTAGCTGAAATGGCCGTGCCACCGGTTGAGGTTGAGATAGGCAAACAGGAACACCACGAAGGTCGCCGCGAGCGCCACCTCCGTTCCGGCGCGCCACATCTGCTCATTGCCGGGTGAGATCTCTATGATCTTGTTGAGAAAGCCGAAATCGACGCAGATATAGGCAAGCACCGCCCAGGCTAGGGCCGCCGTTGCCGGGAACATCGAGGTCCCCTTGACGACGAAAAGAATGGTCAGGAACAGCGCCAGCAGGCCGGCAATGCCGATGACGATGCCACGAAACAGCGTGTAGGAATTGACCGAGTCCTTGTAGGATTCAGGGTCCCACAGATAGACCTGCGGCAGCTTGGGCGAGGCGAGCTCGGCGATGAAGGTAATCACCGTTCCGGGGTTCAACGTCACCCGGAACACGTCGGCGTCGGGGCTGGTCTGGCGGTCGAGCGCAAAGCCTTCGCTGGGCGTGATCGCGGCGATACGGGTCGAGCCGAGATCCGGCCAGAACAGGCCGGAATTCACCAGCCGGAAATGCGGTGCGACAATCAGCCTGTCGAGCTGCTGGTCGGTGGTATTGGCCAGCGCGAACACCGCCCAGTCACCGCTCGAGCGCGCATCATTTGCCTCGACCTCGATGCGCCGCACGATGCCGTCCGGGCCTGGCGCGGTCGACACCTGAAAATTCTCGCCCTGGTTCCGGTAGATCAAGACGGCCCCCGAAAGATCGAGCGCAACGTCGTCGCGGGCGATCTTGATCGGTTCTACGGCAAAGGCCGAGGACGCCGCGCAGAGCGTGACGATTGCCGCCAGCATAAAGGCAAGCAGCGACCCCTTGCGCAGAAAATTCGTCAAAATCAGCCCTTTGTTCCAACGCCCGGCGGATCGTCCGCGATTCGGGCGTATAGGTAATGGTCCTGCCAGATGCCGTTGATCCTGAGATAGGATCGTAGCAGTCCTTCGCGCCGGAATCCGGCTTTTTCAAGCACGCGGATCGACCGGGCGTTGTCGGGAATACAGGCAGCTTCGATCCGGTGCAATCGCAGCGTTTCGAAGGCGAAACGCGTCACCACTCTTACGGCATCGGTCATCAGGCCGCGTCCGCTGAAGCGCTCGCCGATCCAGTAGCCGATATGGCCGCTTTGGGCGACCCCGTGGCGGATATTGCCGAGGGTGATACCGCCGGCCAGCTTGCCGCTGCTTTTCTCGAAGATGAAGAAGGCGATCGCCGTCCCCTGCGCGTAGTCCTCGCGGTAGCGCCCGATACGATGCCGCCACGCCGTGCGGTCGAGTTCGTCAGGGGTCCATCGCGGCTCCCACGGCTCAAGGAAGGCGCGGCTTTCACTGCGCAGCACCGACCACTCGCGATAGTCGTTGGTCAGCGGTACGCGCAGCGTGACAAGCTCGCCCTTCAGTGCCGGCAGGTCGCGGCGAAAGAAAGGGAGCGCGAACACGACGCTCGAGTAGGCTTAGACGGCGAGCTTGCGGGCAGTGGTCTGCGTGCCCGAAAGCGAATCGAGGATCGCCTCATAGGGCGCGAGCGTACCCACCGGCCCGACGGCTGTAAGCGTCGGCTTGGTCGAAAAAAGCCGCGACGACAGGTCCGTCAGCCGCTCGACCGTCAGCGCCGACAGCCGCTCCATCAACTCTTCCTTGGCTATCGGCCTGCCGAACAGAAGCAACTGCCTGGCGATCTGCGAGGCGCGGCTGGCCGGGCTCTCGGCCGACATGATCAGCCCGGCGCGGTACTGCGCACGCGCCCGGTCGAGCTCCTCCTGCAGGATGTTTTCACCGGCCTTTTGCAGCTCGTCGATGATCACAGGCACCAGCTCGGCAATATCGCTTTGTCCGGTCGCCGCATGGACCCCGAAGACGCCCGTGTCGGAAAAACCCCAATGGAAGGCGTAGACCGAATAGCACAGGCCGCGTTTCTCGCGGACTTCCTGGAAAAGCCGCGACGACATGCCGCCGCCCAGGATCATCGACAGGACCTGGGAGGCGTAGAAATCGCGGACGTGATAGGCGCGGCCCTCGAAACCCAGCACGATCTGCGCGTCCATCAGGTCGCGGTCCTCGCGAAAATCGCCGCCGACATACTGCGCATATTGCGGGATGGTGCCGTCGGCCTTGCCGCGGAAGCTGCCGAGACGCTTTTCGACCTCCCGCACGAAATCGTCGTGCTTGATATCGCCGGCCGCCACCATCACCATGTTCTCGGCGCCGTACTGTCGTTCGATGAAGTCGTGCAGCTGCTTCGAAGTGAAGGATTTGACGGTTTCCGGCGTGCCAAGAATCGAGCGGCCGATAGTCTGGTGGCGGAAGGCGGTCTCGGTAAAGTGATCGAAAACGACGTCGTCGGGCGTATCGTGCGCGGCGCCGATCTCCTGCAGAATCACATGCTGCTCTCGTTCCAACTCCTGCGGATCGAATTCGGATTCCTGCAGGATGTCGGAAAGGATATCGACGGCCAGCGGCACGTCGTCGCTCAGAACCCTTGCATAATAGGAGGTCGTCTCGACGCTGGTGGCGGCATTGATCTCGCCGCCGACGTCCTCGATCTCCGAGGCGATCTCGAAGGCGCTTCGCCGACTGGTGCCCTTGAAAGCCATGTGCTCGAGCAAGTGCGCCATTCCGTGCTCTTCGTCACGCTCGTTGCGTGCGCCCGACTTGACCCAGGCGCCAAGGGCAACAGATTCGAGGCTTGGAAGGGTTTCGGTGGCGACTGTCAGGCCGTTCGACAGACGGCTTACCTCAACACCCATATGGCAATTACTCCCTAACGCGCCGCCCGCGTGTGGCGGCCGACATAATCTTCCACCATTTTCAGGTCGGATGGAAGTACCGTGTATTTTTCCTCGGCACTCATCAACCCGCCTAGCCATGCAGGCAGGGCAGGCGACACGCCGCTGGCGGCTTCGACGGCGGCGGGAAACTTTGCCGGGTGCGCAGTGCCCAGCACCACCATCGGCACCTCACCCGCAGCCTTGCCGGCGGCCACATGCACGGCCGCGGCGGTATGCGGGTCGAGCAGATAGCCGCTCGCCGCAAGTGTGGTGCGGATGGTGGCGGCGACCTCGTCCATGGTGGCGCGGCCGGCGTCGAATTCGGACCGGATCTTGGCGATTTCGCCGGCCTCGATGGTGAAGGCGCCGGACTGCTTGAGCCCGTTCATGTAGCGCCGCACGGCCGAGGCATCGCGGCCGGACGCTTCGAACAGCAAGCGTTCGAAGTTCGAAGACACCTGGATGTCCATCGAGGGGGACGTGGTCGAAAAGACCCCCTTCATGCGGTATTCGCCGGTTGCCAGCGTGCGCGCCAGAATATCGTTGTCGTTGGTGGCGATGATCAGCCGTTCGATCGGCAGCCCCATCTTCTTGGCGGCATAGCCGGCGAAGATGTCGCCGAAATTGCCGGTCGGCACGGTGAAGGAAACCGGCCTGTCGGGCGCGCCGAGCGACAGCGCGGAGGAGAAATAATAGACGATCTGGGCCATGATGCGGGCCCAGTTGATCGAGTTGACGCCGGACAGCGATACCCGGTCACGAAAACCGTGGTCGTTGAACATGTCCTTTACCAGGCTCTGGCAGTCGTCGAAATTGCCTTCGATGGCCAACGCATGGACGTTTGCGGCGGTCGAGGTCGTCATCTGCCGCTGCTGTACCGGCGAGACGCGGCCGTGCGGGAAAAGCACGAAGATGTCGGTGCGGTTGCGCCCGGCAAAGGCATCGATGGCGGCCCCTCCGGTGTCGCCGGAGGTGGCGCCGACAATGGTGGCGCGCTGGTCACGCTCGGCCAGCACATGGTCCATCAGCCGTGCAAGAAGCTGCATCGCCACGTCCTTGAAAGCGAGCGTCGGGCCGTGGAAGAGCTCGAGCACGAAGCTGTTCGGCCCGGTCTGCACCAGCGGGCAGACGGCCTCATGGCGGAAGGTTGCATAGGCTTCGCGCACCAGCCGTTCGAACACCGGCGCCGCGATCTCGCCGCCGAGGAACGGCGACAGCACGCGGATGGCAAGATCGGGATAGGCAAGGCCGCGCATGGCGCGGATCTCGGCTGCGGAAAAATGCGGCCAGGCGCTCGGCAGGTAGAGCCCGCCGTCGCGCGCCAGTCCGGCCAGCACCGCGTCGGAAAATCCAAGCGCGGGCGCTTCCCCGCGGGTACTCACATATTGCATCGTCACGTTTCCATTGCTGCCGGGAATTTTCGCCCGCCGCGAGGTGGTGGATTTCTGCGCTGGATCAGTCGCATTTTTGCCGCGCGGTTGATATACGTCACCGGCTTTGCGAGAGGGAAGTGCAGTTCATGGCGTTTCATTCATTCAACGGTCGTTTTGTCGCGGGTGTGGCGCTCACCGGCTTTATGCTTGCCGCCGCAGGTTGCCAATCGAGCGACAATGGAATTCTCGGCTTCGGCAAAAAGGATGCGACGCCGCCACCGCCACCCGATCCAAAGGTGCTTTCCAGCCAGTTGCAGGCCTATTGCCCGAAAGTGACGTTGCGTGACGGCACCGCCTTCTTCAATACCTACGCCAAGAGCGGTCCGAAGCCGAAGAAAAAACCCGATGTTGCCGCCGAGGAAGCCGCCCAGCCGGCAGTGGACGCGGCAGGCGTCGATCAGCCGGACGATTCCGCCAAGATCATCTATCAGGCTTCGATCACCGATGTGACCCGCGACTGCAGCCGCGCCAACGGCTCCTTGTCGATGAAGATAGCCGTCGCCGGCAAGGTCGTGCCTGGCCCGATGTTCACCCCCGGGACCATCACCATGCCGATCCGCATCGCGGTGATGCACGGCACCGAAGTTCTCTATTCGCAGCTTCACTCCTATCAGGTCCAGGTTACCGATCCTTCGAGTGCCACGCAGTTCGTCTTCACCGATTCCAACGTCGTCGTTCCGGAGCCGACGGCGAAGGACTACCAGGCATATGCCGGGTATGACGAGGGCGCTTCGAAAGTAGCGACAGACAAGCCGAGGAAGAAGAAAGCCGCCGCGACCAACTAAGCCGCTGCATTCGTGCCACGGCGGTTGGAGGCGGCCTCTCAGGCGTCCGCCGACCATTCCGACAGCGCGGCGATCACGCTTTTCAGCTCCGCCCAGCGGCGGATGACCGTTTCCGCGCCGGCCTCGGTCAGCGCATCGGCGTGGCCGGGATAGCTGTGCGCCGCGCCGGTGAAGCCGATGACGCGCATTCCCGCCGTCTTGGCGCCGGTGACGCCATGCACCGAATCCTCGATGACAAAGGTGTTCGCAGGATCGGCCTTGAGCTTTTCCGCGGCGAACCGAAACACGTCCGGCGCCGGCTTGGATTTCCCGGTCGGGGTTTCCAGCGAGGAAAAGATACGGCCGGCAAAGAACGGCAAAAGCTGCACCTTCTCCAGCATGAATTCGATCCGCTCCGAGCGCGAATTCGAACAGACGCAGCGCGGCACTGCTACCGCGGCGACAGCCTCGTGCGCCCCGTCGATGGCACGCACGTCGCTGCGCAGCCTACGATCGACCAGCTGTTCCTCCTTGTCGATCAGCGAGGCCTGGAACGGGATCCGGGACTTTTCCTCGACCCGCATCATGATGTCCTTGAAAGTCAACCCGGCATAGACCTCGGAAATCTCCTCGGCCGATATCTCGTAGCCGGCCGAGGTCAACAGCTCGGCATCGATCCGCGCGGCGATGATTTCGGAATCGACGAGCACGCCGTCGCAATCGAAGATGACAAGGTCTGGCTGGGGCATGGTGATCCGGAAAGCGGGATGAAGGGAATGCCGAGGGCTTTTTGGTCGAAACGGCTCAGGCGGCGCGGCATACACCAACAGGCCGGGCTTCGCAAATTCGGCGGGCTGCTTCACTGAATATTTACGCTGATCGGTAACCATAACGGACAGTAAACAGTAACGCGTGCCTTGGGTGTCACAATGTCTGCCGTGCGTCTTCTCGACGAGCTTTCCGATGTTCCCCAGCAATCCGAGTGGCTGGATACGATCCTGAAGGGCGACTGCGTCGCCGCGCTCGAACGGCTGCCGGAAAAGTCGATCGACGTGATCTTCGCCGATCCGCCCTATAATTTGCAGCTCGATGGCGATCTGCACCGGCCCGATCAATCCAAGGTCGATGCCGTCGACGACCATTGGGACCAGTTCGACAGTTTTGAGGCCTACGACGCCTTCACCCGCGCCTGGCTGCTGGCGGCGCGCCGTGTGTTGAAGCCCAACGGCACGATCTGGGTTATCGGCTCCTACCACAATATTTTCAGGGTCGGCGCCAAGATGCAGGACCTGGGCTTCTGGATCCTCAACGACGTCGTCTGGCGCAAGACCAATCCAATGCCGAATTTCCGTGGCCGCCGTTTCCAGAACGCGCATGAGACGATGATCTGGGCATCGCGCGACCAGAAGGGCAAGGGTTACACATTCAACTACGAGGCGCTGAAGGCGTCGAACGACGACGTCCAGATGCGCTCGGACTGGCTGTTTCCGATCTGCACCGGCGGCGAGCGCCTGAAGAACGACAATGGTGACAAATTGCATCCGACGCAGAAGCCGGAAGCGTTGCTTGCCCGCGTCATGACGGCATCGACCAGGCCGGGCGACATCGTGCTCGACCCGTTCTTCGGTTCAGGCACCACCGGGGCTGTGGCCAAGCGGCTTGGCCGCCACTTCGTCGGCATCGAGCGCGAACAAACCTATATCGATGCCGCCATGGAACGTATCGATGCGGTCCGGCCGCTGGAAGGCGCCAATTTGACGGTACTGACCGGCAAGCGCGCCGAGCCGCGCGTCGCCTTCGTCACCCTTCTCGACAATGGCCTGGTGGCGCCAGGCGCCACGCTCTACGACGCCAAGAAGCGCTGGGCGGCAAAAGTGCGCGCCGACGGCACGCTGGCCATCGGCGACAGTGCCGGGTCGATCCACAAGATCGGCGCCGAGGTCCAGGGGCTGGACGCCTGCAACGGATGGACCTTCTGGCATTATGAGCGCAGCGGCGGCCTGACCCCGATCGACGAGCTTCGCCGCATTGCTCGGCTAGGCATGGAGCGGGCGGGCGCCTGACGGCTTCCGAGTTGCGGCAGATCGGTTAATGCGAAGGCTCAACCAACTCCTGGAACCGATTCAAATCACACTTTGATCCCAAGACTCTCAAGGTCCGCCCTGAGCGTCTTTGCATCGGTGAACAGCACCGACTGCCAGCCCGCCGCCTTGGCGCCGTCGACGTTCTTCTGGCTGTCGTCGATGAACAGCGTCGCTGACGGCTCGAGGCTGAACGCGGCGACGTGGTGGTCATAGATGGCGCGATCCGGCTTGATCTGGCGGATGTCGCCGGAAACGGTGACGCCGCGCGGCCGATTGAGGAAATCGAAGCGCTCGCGGGCCTCGGCGAGCGTATCTGCAGCGAAATTGGTGAGCATCGTCACGTCATGGCCGCTGTCGATCAGGCCGATCATGATGGCGACGCTGTCCTCATAGGCGTGAGGCACCATCTCGTGCCAGTGCCGGCGGAAATTGCGGATATTTTCGGCGTGCTCGGGATATTGCGCGATCGCCAGCGCTTCGGCCTCTTCCCAACTGCGGCCGCGATCCTGCTCGATGTTCCAATCATGCGTGCAGACATTGTCGAAGAACCATTTCCGTTCGTCGGGATCGGGGATCAAGCGACTGAAGGGCAGGTCCGGATCATAGTGGATCAGCACTTTGCCGATGTCGAAAACGATGTGGCGGATTTCAGTCATTCTTCTCTCTTTCAACGCGGCCGCTGCTTTTTCGTCGCGCCCGGTATCGCCGCTTCGATTACCTTTTTCATGACGCTCGGCAGCGCTTCCCCGGAAATTTCATGGGCCAGCGACCAGAAATGCCCGACCGGGGCGGCAACGTCGGTCTCCGCCTTGAACACGTCGAGTTCAAGCGCAAAATGGGTAAAGATATGGCCGATGCGTCCGGCCTGCTGCCAGTTGCCGGGGAGCGGGGCCGCCGCTTCCGTGGTAGCGCCGTCTATGCGCGCCGTCCAGCCGGTCGTCGGCACCTCAGTCATGCCGCCGAGCAGGCCTTTGTCCGCGCGCTTGCGCAGAAGGATGGCGCCGTCGCACCTGACGGCAACGAAGGCGGCACCGCGGCGTAAGGGTCTTTCGGCCTTGGGCAGGCGGACCGGAAAGCGTTCGGGGTCGCCCGAAATCGTGGCGCTGCAGTCCACCCGAACAGGGCACAGAATGCAGCGGGGCCGGCGCGGCGTGCAGATCGTCGCGCCCAGGTCCATCATCGCCTGCGCGAAGTCGCCGGGCCTTGTCGGGGGAACCATGCGTTCGACCTGGCCGCGTATCTCGCCCTTGGCTTCGCCCAGCGGCGTGGCGATCGAAAACAGCCGTGAGACGACCCGTTCGACATTGCCGTCGACGACCGCGGCTGGTCGGTCGAAGGCGATCGCTGCGATCGCCGCCGCCGTATAGGCGCCGATGCCGGGCAGTTCCTTCAAGCCGGACTCGCTGTCAGGAAAGCGGCCGCCTTGCCGCGCGACGAGATCGGCACAGGCTTTGAGGTTACGAGCGCGGGAATAATAGCCGAGCCCGGCCCAGGCCTTCATGACGTCTTCGGTCGGTGCCGCCGCCAGCGCCTGGACCGTTGGCCATTTCTCTGCGAACGCCCGAAAATAGGATTTTACCGCCTCGACCGTGGTTTGCTGCAGCATCACCTCGGAAAGCCAGACCAGATAGGGATCGGGCCGCGCTCCGCCCGCCAGCGCGCGCGGCGAAACGCGCCAGGGCAAGTCGCGGTGATGCGTGTCGTACCAGGCAAGCAGCCGGGAGGCGATCTCGACATTGTCTCCGGATACGGCCTTGCGGGTCTGGTCGTGCAGTGCCATTGATCGAGGGTCGGCCCTAATCCACTGGTGCTGAAGCTGGAGAACGCACATGGCAGGGAAAAGGCCCTTCGGCAATCCCGTTCCGGTGAGCGATCTCGCAACCGAGATCCTCGACCCAGTGCTGCGCAAACGGGCCGGTATGTCGATCGGACTGGTCCAGTCATGGGAAGAAATTGCCGGGCCGCGGCTTGCCGGCCGCTCGCGCCCGGAAAAGATCCAGTGGCCGCGCCGCATACATGAGGACGATCCTTTCGAACCGGCGGTGCTGGTGATTGCCTGCGAGGGTGTGGCGGCGCTGCATCTGCAGCACGAGACCGGCCAGATCATCAACCGGGTCAACGCCTTCCTCGGTTTCAATGCGATCGGTCGGATCAGGATCGTGCAGAAGCCGGTAATGGCGGGCAAGGACAAGCCGAAACCCAGTTTGCGGCCATTGACTGCGGCCGAGAAAGCGAAGCTGTCGGGCACCGTTGGTTTGATCGAGGACGGCGGGCTGCGCGCCTCGCTAGAGCGGCTTGGCGCCACCATTCTCGGTCAAAAGAAACCGTGATCTCGCGCTATCGTGATGGTATGCCCGGATTTGGCGATTGGAATAGGGGCGGTAATGCCTTAATTCGCGCCAACTCTCGCTTTTTGTAGACTTTGCATTGCAAAATCCAACTATTGCCAGGTGATTCGTATGATCCGTTCCTTGTCCCGCAGAAACCTTTTGACTTCGCTGGCCGCAATACCAGCGGTGGCGCTGCTTGCCGCCTGCAGCGACTCGGGCGAGAAAGCCGAGGCGCAGGATGTGAAGCCTGCGGCTCCGGAACCTGCGAAGCCGGCCGCTCCGGCCGCCGCGGCGGCGCCGGAGGCTCAGGGCACGGTCGATATGGCGGCACTGCTGAAGCCCGGCGCATTGCCCGACATGCAACTCGGCAAGGACGATGCAAAGGTCACCATAGTCGAATATGCATCGATGACCTGCCCGCATTGCGCGCATTTCGCCGAGACCACTTTTCCGGAGCTGAAGACGAAATATATCGACACCGGCAAGGCCCGTTACATACTGCGCGAGTTTCCGTTCGATCCCAGCGCCGAGGCCGGTTTCATGCTGGCGCGCTGCTCCAAGGACAACTATTTCCCGATGGTCGACGTGCTGTTCAGGCAGCAGGCGAACTGGGTTGGTGTGAACAATACCAAGGACGCACTGCTGCAAATCGCCAAGCTTGCCGGTTTTACACAGGAGTCCTTCGAGGCCTGCTTGACGGACCAGAAACTTCTGGACGATGTGAGATCCGTCCAGAAGCGCGGCGCCGACGAATTCAAGGTCGATTCCACACCGACCTTTTTCATCAACGGAAAGACCTACAAAGGGGCGATGTCGATTGCGGAAATGTCGGCCATCATCGACCCTCTGCTCTGACGTTTCGGCAGCGCCGAAGCGGCGTCGCTTCGGCGTGCGCACTTCTTTGTCTTGCCGCGGGGTCTCCTTGCAAAACCGCGGAACAGCGTTGCGAAACTTGGCTATGGGCCGGCGCGAATGAAGTTCTCGCGCCTTCGCCTGCTCGGCTTCAAATCCTTCGTCGAACCCGGCGAGTTCGTCATCGAACGCGGCCTGACCGGCATAGTCGGGCCGAACGGCTGCGGCAAGTCGAACCTGGTCGAGGCGCTGCGCTGGGTTATGGGCGAAAGCTCCTACAAGAACATGCGTGCGTCCGGCATGGACGACGTCATCTTTTCCGGCTCGGGAACGCGTCCGGCCCGCAACACCGCCGAAGTCACGCTGTTCCTCGACAATAGCGACCGCACCGCGCCGTCCGCCTTCAACGACGCCGATGAGTTGCAGGTCTCGCGCCGCATCGAGCGCGAGGCCGGCTCGCTCTACCGCATCAACGGCAAGGAGGCTCGCGCCAAGGACGTTCAGCTGCTGTTCGCCGACCAGTCGACCGGCGCCCGCTCGCCCTCGATGGTCGGCCAAGGCCGCATAGGCGAGCTGATCCAGGCAAAGCCGCAGGCGCGCCGCGCGCTGCTGGAAGAGGCGGCCGGAATTTCCGGCCTGCATACGCGCCGCCACGAAGCCGAGCTGCGGCTGAAGGCGGCGGAACAGAACCTCGAAAGGCTGGACGACGTCGTCGGCGAGCTGGAAAGCCAGATTGAAAGCCTGAAACGCCAGGCCCGCCAGGCCTCGCGCTTCAAGAACCTGTCGGCCGACATCCGCAAGGCCGAAGCGACGCTGCTGCATCTGCGCTGGACGCTGGCCAAGACGCAGGAAGGGGAAGCGCGTTCGGCGCTGGCGATTGCCACCGCGCTGGTCGGCGACCGTGCCGCCGCCCAGATGGCTGCCGCCAGGGAACAAGGTATCAACGCCCACCGGCTGCCGGACTTGCGCGATGCGGAAGCCGCTGCCGCCGCCGCCTTCCAGCGTCTGTCGATCGCCAAGGCGCAGATCGAGGAAGAGGCGGGCCGCATCCGCGCCCGCCAGGCAGAGCTCGACCGCCGACTGCAACAGCTCGATGGCGACCTTGCCCGTGAGGAGCGCATGGTCCGCGATAATGCGGATATCCTCGAACGCCTCGCCGCCGAAGAAGCCGCGCTCAATGCCGAAAACGCCGGCGCCGCCGAGCGCGAGGCCAGCACCCGCGCGGCTTTCGAGCAGGCGGCATCGACGCTTGCCTCGAGCGAGGTCAGGCTCGCCGCGCTGACCGCCGAACGGGCGGAGGCTGCCGCCTCGCGCAACCAGATCGAACGGACGCTGCGCGACACCGCTGAGCGCCGCGACCGCTTTGCCCGCCAGCTTGCCGATGTCGACCGCGAACTGTCGGAGATCGTCTCCAGGGTCGCCGGCCTGCCCGATCCCGCCGAGAAGCGGCTACTGGTCGATCAGGCGCTGGCGCTGCTCGAAAAGGCCGAGGCAGCCGCCATTGCCGCCGAACAGGCGGTCGCCGAGGCGCGTGCAGACGAAAGTGCTGCCCGCCCACCGGTTCAGGACACAAAGGCCGAGCTGGCGCGGATCGAAACCGAGGCCCGCACGCTGGCCAAGATCCTCAACGCCGCCAGCGGCGATCTATTTCCCTCGGTGCTGGAGCAGATCAGCGTCGAGCGTGGCTACGAGACGGCGCTGGGTGCCGCGCTTGGCGAAGATCTCGACGTGCCGCTCGACCGCAGTGCGCCGGTGCATTGGGGCCAGAGCGAAATCCAGCCTGCCGACGCCGCATTGCCCGAAGGCATGAGGAGCCTCGCCAGCGTTGTGCGTGCGCCGGCACAGCTGGCCCGCAGGCTGGCCCAGATCGGCATTGTCGAAGCCGCCGACGGAAGACGGCTGCAGACGCTGCTTGCTCCCGGTCAACGGCTGGTCAGCCGCGAAGGCGCGCTCTGGCGTTGGGACGGCTTCACCGCCAGCGCCGATGCCCCGACCGCCGCCGCGCAGCGGCTGGCGCAGAAAAACCGGCTGGCCGAGCTCGATGCCGAAGTAGTCCATGCCACGCGCGCCCTGCGCGAAGCTGAACAAGCCCTTGCCCGGGCCGAACAGGCGCGTGCCCAGGCGAGCGAGGCCGAACGCAACGCCCGACAGGCCGGACGCGATGCCCAGCACGGGCTCGATGCTGCCCGCAATACGCTGGCCGAGGCCGAAAGAGCCGGCGGCGAGCTGTCGAGCCGGCGTGCAGCACTTGACGAGGCGCGCGCACGCATTGTCGACAGCCATGAGGAAACGGCGGCGGCATTCGTCGAGGCGGAAATGCTGCTGCAGGACGCGCCCGATCTCGGCGATCTGCAATTGCAGCTCGAGCAGTCGGCGGCCAACGTCGCCCGCGACCGCGCCGCCCTTGCCGATGCGCGTGCCGTTCACGAGGGCCTGAGGCGGGAAGCCGAGGCACGTGCGCGTCGGCTCGATGCCATCGGCGCGGAACGGTGCAACTGGGTGGAGCGAGCCGAAAACGCCTCGACACAGATCGCGGCGCTCGGCGAACGCAAGGCGGAGGCCGAGGCCGAGCGCGAGCAACTGGCCGACGCCCCCGACGAGATCGACGCCAAGCGGCGCGCCCTGCTGTCGCAACTCGCCGAGGCCGAAAGCCTGCGCAAGGCGGCGGGCGACCGCTTGCAGGAAGCGGAGAACCGCCAGTCCGAGCTGGACAAGGCTGCGACTGCTGCCATCCAGTCGCTGGCCGAGGCGCGCGAATCCCGCGTTCGCGCCGAAGAGCGGCTGACCGCCGCCGACGAGCGTCGGCTGGAAGTCGAGGCGCGCATCCAGGAACCGCTGAACACGCCGCCGCATCTGGTGATCCGCCACACCGGCCTCGAACCCGACAGCCCGATGCCCGAAATGGCCGAGATCGAGCGTCAGCTCGACCGGCTGAAGGTCGAACGCGAACGGCTCGGTGCCGTCAATCTGCGCGCCGAGGAGGAGCAGAAGGAACTGTCGGACCGGCTGGAGACCATCGTCTCCGAGCGCGACGACATCATCGAGGCGATCCGCAAGCTGCGGCAGGCGATCCATAGCCTGAACCGCGAAGGCCGCGAGCGGCTGCTCGCCGCCTTCGAGGTGGTCAACGGCCATTTTCAACGGCTGTTTTCGCATCTGTTCGGCGGCGGCACCGCCGAGCTGCAACTGATCGAGTCCGACGATCCGCTCGAAGCGGGGCTCGAGATCCTGGCGCGTCCGCCCGGCAAGAAGCCGCAGACGATGACGCTGCTGTCCGGCGGCGAGCAGGCGTTGACGGCGATGTCGCTGATCTTCGCCGTGTTCCTGACCAACCCGGCGCCGATCTGCGTGCTCGACGAAGTCGACGCGCCGCTCGATGACCACAATGTCGAGCGTTTCTGCAATCTGATGGACGAAATGGCCGCAACCACCGAAACGCGCTTCGTCATCATCACACACAACCCGATCACCATGGCGCGCATGGACCGGCTGTTTGGGGTGACCATGGCCGAGCAAGGCGTCAGCCAACTGGTGTCGGTTGACCTGCAGGCGGCCGAAGCCATGCGCGAGGCAAGCTGACGCATCAGCTTAATGGTGGTCTCCACCTCGGCTTTCGACTATAGCACGACAAAATGGGCCGGATCTGCCGCTCCAGATACCGGCCCGGCTATGCGCGTGGAGAAGCTTGTTGCCTATACTTGTCACCGGAGCCGCGGGGTTCATTGGCAGCCACGTTTGCCACCATCTGCTCGACCGGGGAGAAGCGGTCGTCGGCGTCGACAACATGAACGACTATTACGACCTGGCGCTCAAAAAGGGGCGGCTTGCCGGCCTTCTGCCCCATAAGGATTTTTCGTTCCACCAGATCGATATTGCCGAACAGGGCGCGCTTGCAGCCGCTTTGGCCGGGCAAGGCATCGTTAGGATCGTGCACCTTGCCGCGCAGGCGGGCGTGCGCCACTCACTCGACAATCCGCGGCTCTATATCCGCTCCAATGTCATGGGCCACCTCGAAGTGCTCGAATTCTGTCGCGCCGAACCGGCATTCGAGCATCTGGTCTATGCCTCGTCGAGCTCGGTGTATGGCGGCAACCGCAGCGTGCCGTTCAGCGAAGCCGATCAGGTCGACAAGCCCGTTTCGCTTTACGCCGCCACCAAGAAAACCGATGAGTTGATGAGCCACACCTACGCCCATCTGTTCGGCATACCGCAGACCGGCCTGCGGTTTTTCACGGTCTACGGTCCCTGGGGCCGTCCCGACATGGCCTATTGGATGTTCACCCAGGCGATGCTCAAGGGCAAGCCGATCCGGGTCTTCAACAATGGCGAAATGTGGCGCGATTTCACCTACATAGACGATGTTGTGAAGGCGGTTGTCGCCGTGCTCGACAAGCCGCCGGCGGCTGACGTTCCGCCGAACAGGCTCTACAATGTCGGCAACAACCGGCCGGTGCGTCTGGGCGACTTCATCGACATTCTGGAAAGGCTGCTCAAGGTCAAGGCAATCCGCCACAACGAGCCGATGCAGGCGAGCGACGTCGAGAAGACCTACGCCGACATGACCGCGCTGGAGCGGGATTTCGGCTTCAGGCCTAGCGTTTCGATAGAGGACGGGCTGAAGAAGTTTGTCGACTGGTACCGGCCGTACTCGAAGCAGTGATTTGCACCGCTCGCCGTGATGCCTTCAAGCTGACATCTGAAGTGGGGCGCAAGTCGGTCCGCAAAAAGCATCATTTTGTCCTAACATCCTGTTAACCACATGCTCGCTGAAACGTATCCGATTAACCTTTGAGGCGCTTATGACCGCTATGTTTCGTGGCTTGCTGTTCAGTATGAGCTGTGTGGATGTGCGGATTCGGGGGCTATTTCGGTTCAGTCCGGGATGCGGAAGCTTTGCTTGCGCGCATGACGTCTGCGATCGCCCATCGCGGGCCGGATGAACAAGGGAAATTCGTAGCGCCCGAGGCTGGACTTGGGCATGCGCGGCTGTCGGTGATTGGGATTGGTGATGGCCAGCAGCCGATGTCCGACGAAACCGGCGATTTGACGGTTGCGTTCAACGGCGAGATCTTCAACTACGTGGAATTGCGCGAAGGGCTGCTGGCCAAGGGCCGACGCTTCCGCACGTCGAGCGACACAGAGGTTCTCCTGCAGCTGTATGACGAGATGGGCGAAGACTGTCTGTCGCTCCTGAACGGTGATTTCGCCTTCGCGATTTGGGATAACCGGCGGCGGCGGATGGTGCTTGCAAGAGACCGCATGGGTGTTCGGCCGCTGTTCTACACCAGCAAGGACGGGGTGCTCTACTTTGCGTCGGAGATAAAGGCCCTGCTGACGGTACCCGGCGTCTCGGCCGAAATCGATCCAATTGCACTCGACCAGATCTTTACGCTGTGGGCGCCGATCGCTCCACGCACGGCTTTCCGCAACATCCACGAGCTGGAGCCGGCAAGCGTGATGATCGCGACACAGGGGCAAGTCACGGTCAAACCATATTGGCACCTAGACTACCCGTATCCGGATAGGCCATCGAAGATCACCAATGAGGACGACGCGGCCGAGGAACTGCAGGCCCTGTTGACCGACGCGGTGAGGCTTCGCATGCGCGCCGACGTGCCGGTCGGTTCTTACCTTTCGGGCGGGCTCGATTCATCCCTCGTTTCGGCACTCGCGGCCGGCATGACTCCTCTTAAGCTGCAGACATTTTCCGTGACCTTCGACAGCGGCGAGCATGACGAAAGCGCCTTCCAGACCGAAATGGCGTCAGCACTTGGCACACGCCATCGAACCATTGCGTGTCGTGCCGGCGATATCGCCGGTGCGTTTCCCGAAGTCATCCGCTTTACCGAGCGGCCGATCATCCGCACGGCCCCAGCCCCCCTCTATCAACTGTCCGGCCTCGTTCGCCAGGCCGGTTTGAAAGTAGTGCTGACAGGCGAAGGCGCCGACGAGGTCTTTGCCGGCTATGATGTCTTCAAGGAAGCGCGGGTTCGCCGTTTCTGCGCGCGACAGCCGGCATCGCGCATAAGGCCACAACTGTTCCGCAAGCTTTATCCCTATCTGCCGGGCCTGCAACAGCAGTCCGTGGAGTACCTGGCTGCGTTCTTCGGAACCGGCAGCGCTGCCCTGGACGATCCGCTGTTCTCGCATCGGCCGCGTTTCAAGACCACATCAGCGGCGAAGATGTTCTTTTCCGGTGACCTGCGCGCGACATTGAAGGGGTATGACGCAGCCGAGGACCTGGCCAGCCGGTTGCCTGAGGCGTTTTCCCGGTGGCATCCGCTGCATCAGGCGCAATATCTAGAAACCCGCTTCCTCCTGCCGGGCTACATCCTCTCCAGCCAGGGCGATCGCATGGCCATGGCGCACGGTATCGAAGGGCGGTTCCCCTTCCTTGACCATCGCTTGGTGGAGTTTGCGGCAAGACTTCCGCCGGAGATGAAGCTGAAGGGACTGGTGGAAAAACACATATTGCGCAAAGCTGCCAAGCACCTGCTTCCGACGGCCATCCGCGAGCGCACCAAACAGCCTTACCGGGCGCCGGAAGCCCGCTCCTTCGTGGGAGCCGGAGAATTGGACTACGTACGCGACTCGCTGAGCGAGGCGAGTATCGCCTCCGGAGGACTATTCAACGCCAAGGCGGTGGCGAACCTGCACGAGAAATGCCGCTTGCAGCCAGCGTCCGGATTCCGCGACAATGCGGCTTTCGTCGGCATTTTGTCGGCGCAACTATGGCAGAAGATTTTCACCGGCGAAAAGGTCGGTGAAGCACGAGCGGCCTGAGAAATCGAGGGAATGAAAAATCATGGTAGCAATCAAGGACAAGGTCAAAACCTTTATCGTCGACAACTTCCTGTTCGGCGACACGTCCTACGAGCTTGCAGACACCGCATCACTGATCGAGAACGGCATCATCGACTCGACGGCCGTGTTGGAGCTAGTGGCATTCATAGAGGATGATTTTGGCATAGCGATGGTCGATGCCGACATCGTACCGGCCAATCTGGATTCGATTGACCGTATCTCAGCCTTCGTCAAGGCAAAAGCAGAAGCGCTGGCAGCATAGGCGCCATCGGTGAGGAGCGTCCGTGCGGATCGAACATTTTCTGACGGCGAAGGCCGCTGCCCATCCAGCCAAAACGGCATTGATCACCGAGCACAAAAGGCTGTGCTACAAAGAGCTGGACGATCTCTCGAGCCGCTTGGCCGCCGCCCTTTTTTTGAATGGCGTCAGGCGCGACGACCGGGTGCTGATCTTCATGGACAATTGCTGGGAGGCTGCGGTTTCGATTTTCGCAGTTCTTAAAGCAGGCGCGACTTTCAGTCCGATCAACGCATCCACCAAGGCCGAAAAGCTAGCCTACATCATCGCCGATTGCGATGCCGCCGCGATCCTCACGCAAGCAAGACTGATGCCCGTGGTCGCCGAGGCGTCCGGATACTCCGGCGAGACGTCCTCCGGCAAGACCGGCATCTTCGTGGCTTCCACCGTTGCTGCCGATAGCCAATGCCCGGCAGGGGCCACATCCCTGGCGGAGTGCTTGACGGTCCAAGTCAGGGAGATTGACCATCGCGGCGTTGACGTCGATCTTGCGATGTTGATCTACACCTCGGGCTCGACCGGCCGGCCCAAGGGTGTGATGATGACGCACCGCAATTGCGACGCGGCGGCCGACTCCATCACCAACTACCTGCGCAACTCGCCCGACGATATCATCTTGAATGTTCTGCCCCTCGCTTTCGACTACGGCCTCTATCAATTGCTGATGGCCGTCAGGCTCGGCGCCACGCTCGTGCTCGAGAAGTCCTTCGCTTTTCCCCAGGCGGTCTTTGAACGCATCCGCCAGGAAGGCGTCACCGGGCTTCCGCTCGTGCCCACGATGGCAGCGATGATCCTGCAGTTGAGGGACCTGGCGCCGGGCTTCCTGCCCAGCCTTCGCTATATTTCCAACACGGCGGCTGCCTTGCCGCCGCCTCACATAGAACGCCTTCGGTTCCTTTTCCCCGGTGTCAGGCTCTATTCGATGTATGGCCTGACGGAATGCAAGCGCTGCACCTATCTGCCGCCCGAGGAGCTCGACCGCCGGCCGGGCTCGGTCGGAATAGCCATTCCGAACACCGAAGCCTTTGTCGTCGACGACGAGGGGCAACGGGTGCCGCCGGGCGTAGCGGGTGAGCTGGTCATTCGCGGGCCGCACGTCATGCAGGGTTATTGGCGAAACCAAGCTGCGACGGCACGAGCCCTGCGCCGGGGTCCGAACCCTTGGGAGAAGGTTCTCTACACCGGCGATCTTTTCAGGGCCGATGAGGAAGGCTTTCTTTATTTCGTCGGCCGCAAGGACGACATCATAAAGTCGCGGGGAGAGAAGGTGGCGCCCAAGGAAGTGGAAGCCGTGCTTCACGCTCATCCGGGCATCGCGGAAGCGGTGGTTGTCGGTGTGCCGGATCCCGTGCTCGGGCATGCGATCGGCGCAGTTATAGTACGGTCCGACCCGGCGCTTACCGAAAAGGATATCATACGTCACTGTGCACGCCACCTTGAGGACTTCATGGTCCCCAAGGTCGTCGAGTTCCGCCGCGAGCTGCCGAAGACCGATACCGGCAAGGTCAGCCGTCGGCTTGCGGCAGAAACCATGGAGGCCGCGCAATGAATGTTCGCCCGACCGAGGATGCGCGGACCTTTCTGGCGCAGGCTCTGGCAATCGACCTGATCACCGAAACGGACCGTATCGTAACGGCCTTGCGCCAGCAGTTGCGCGGGCTTCGCAAGCGGGGCCTTGTGCTCGGTCTTTCGGGCGGGATCGATTCGAGCGTGTCGGTCGCGTTGGCGGTACGAGCCGTTGGCCCCAAGAATGTGCTTTGCCTGTTCATGCCGGAAAGCGATTCCGATCCTGAAAGTCTGCGGCTCGGCCGCCTCGTCGCCGAAACTTTCGGTGTCGAGGCTGTGACGGAGGATATCGGGCCGATCCTGCGCGCAATGGGCTGCTACAGGCGTCGCGACGCCTTCATCCGCGAATTGGTCCCGGAATACGGCGAAGGCTGGGCTTCGAAGATCGTGATCGCGAACGCCCTTGAGGGCGGGGGCTACAATATCTCGTCCCTGGTGGTGCAAGACCCGGAGGGCAAGCAGACGAAACGGAGAATGCCGCTGCCTGTCTATCTCGGCGTCGTCGCCGCTACCAATATGAAGCAGCGCACCCGCAAGCAGATTGAATACTATCATGCGGATCGCCTGAACTTCGCCGTTCTTGGAACCCCGAACCGGCTGGAATACGATCAGGGTTTCTTCGTGAAGAACGGTGACGGCGCCGCGGACGTCAAGCCGATTGCCCACCTCTATAAAACACAGGTCTATGCGCTTGCGGCCCATCTCGGTATTCCGGAAGAAATCCGCAACCGGCCTCCGACCACCGATACCTACTCGCTGGCGCAGACCCAGGAGGAGTTCTACTTCTCGCTTCCCTATGACCGTATGGATCTTTGCCTTTACGGTCTCAACAACGGCGTGGCGGCTGAGGTGGTGGGGCAGGCGGCGGGGTTGGCCGCCTCACAAGTGGAACACGTCTGGGCCGATATCATCGCCAAACGCAAGGCGACGCGTTATCTGCACATGCGTCCGCAACTCGTCGAGGAAGTCGAAGAACTCGGTACCTGACCTGCTTCGAGACCGGCCACGTCCCAGGCCGCCGTCATGGCCGAGATGGGCGGGAAGTTGCCGTTCGTCTCATCTGCGAGAACGAGCACGTTGCGCCATATCCGGACCCATGCCAGTGATGCCGTGAATGTTAAGTCTCGGCTCCGATGCCGACGTTCCGCCTGAGTTCGAAGACTGACCGCGACCGTTCTGCGGCCTTCGCATCGACAGCGCCAATGAGCGGCGTCCCACATCCCACTCCTTGTGTCCATTGGGAGGGGTCGTTGTGGACCAAGCCCTACTACCCAGGCTTGTGACGAAGCCGATCCAGCGCGTCTCGAAGTGCATTGGCGGCATCGCCACGCTCGTCAGGGGACATCAGCTCCGGTTCAAGTTCCAACCTGAAGTGCGGCAGCTCGGTCCGAACAGCACGACGAGCGGCCGCCAAATTGGCCTTCAGATCGATGACGCGGTAGGTGGCGACGGGATAGGCGATCCCCTTGACCTGGACTTGCCCCAGTTCTTCACAGTCGATTGCGTCCTTCACTTGCGCAAACGTCTCGTAGGAAATGAGGATTGTCCCCGGCGGCGCCTCCTGCTCCAGGCGCGAGGCGAGATTCACGGCGCCGCCGATTATCGTGTAGTCCATCCGGTCCTCGCTGCCGAAGTTACCGACGGTGCAGTAGTCGGTATGGATGCCGATGCGACAGCGCAGCGGTGTTTCGATCCCCATGTCCCGCCAGACTTCGGCAAGCTCGCTAATCCGCTTTTGCATTGCAAGTGCCATCTGCGCGCAAGCCAGCGCGTCCTCCTTGACGCCGCGAGTCTCGGGATCGCCGAAAAACATCAGGATCGCGTCGCCGACATATTTGTCGATCGTAGCGCCGTGATCCGAAGCAATTTTCGACATTTCCGTCAGATAGTGATTGAGGAGTTGGGTGAGATCCTCGGATTCCATTTTGTCAGTGGTCTCGGTAAAGCCCGCGATATCGGAGAAGCATATTGTCAGTTTCTTCCGCTGGCTGGCGATCCTGACCTCCTGGCGGCCGGTGAATATCGAGCGATACACTTGGGGCGCCAGATACTTCGCCAGCTTGCTGGAAAGCGCCTCCAGAACCACGGATTTCTCGGCGAGGTTCTCCTCCCTTTGCTTCAGCTCAGTGATATCCGAATAGACGGCGACCGTGCCGCCGGCGCTGATCCGCCGCTCGCTGATCATGACCCATCGCCCGTCGCCTCGCCGCTGCACCCAAGGTTCGCCAGGGTTGCGGTGCCGCGAGAGGCGCTCGGCGACCCACTCCTCGACCCGCCCCTCGGCGTCCCTGATGTAGCCGCGCTCAGCGGATCGGCGAATGATTTGCTCGAATATCGTGCCGGGCGTCAGTTCGGTCTCCAGACCGGCGTAGAGCAATTCGCGGTAGCGGCTGTTGCTGAGGACGAGCCGGTCCTCCCCGTCGTACAGAGCGAATCCTTCGGAGATGCTTTCGATGGCATCGATGAGCCGCTGACGAGCTTCCGCAACGTCGCGCAGGTTCTTTTCCTCGACCTCGACGGCAGTATCCCGGAAAAGTCTCAGCGCTTCGGCCATGCGCCCGATTTCGTCGCTGCCCGCGGCTGGCAGCGGCGCACGAAGGTTGCCCCCCGCAATCGCGAGCATGCCCTGGCTCACGGCCCCCAGTCGGGCGAGGAGGCTGCGGTCGACATAGAGCCAGACAACCAGAACCGAACTCAGGAGGCTGAGGAAGGCGGAGCCGAGCACAACCGCGGTGCCGTAGCGCTGGACGAGCGCGGCTTCGCGACCGGACGCAGCGATCTCCTGGTCTGCCGTGGCGACCAGGCGATCGACGCCAGCGGTGAGATTGCGCGACAGTCGATTGTTCTCGGCCAGAAGCCTTTCGCCCTGTGCCAGGACAGCAAACTCGTCCTCCCGCGCCTTGGGGATGCTGTCCTCGCCGTCGGTCAAGCCCTTGAACTCATCGACACGCTGCCGAAAGCGGGTCCGCAGCTTTTCGTCGATCTCCGTGGAAACCTTTTCAAGAGCAGTGAGCGAACGGCGTAGCGGAAAAAGGATCAACGCCAGGTCGCCCGGCGTCGGCGCGTTCGCGACCTTCACCAGCGCGTCGTTGACTGCCGAGATCTCCAGCTGCGCCTTCTGCTGGGGGATGTAGGCCGCAATCGCCTGGACCAGGTCGGCCATCGCCGCTGCGCGTCGATCGGGCGACAGCGACGTGTCGGCCGCGACCGCCCGCCATTGCGGCAGCCTGGAATCCATCACTAGGATGCCGGTGGCGACAAGGCGCTGGCTTCCGGTTGTCGTCGCGGCGAGGCGGTTCAGGAGCTCCTCCTTGCGGGCGACCACGTCGAGCCGGGCGACAACAAGAGAGTCGAGCTCCTTCAGGTTGCGCCTCAGAACAATCGCGGCTTCCTCAATCTCGGCCAAAGGCACTGTGCCCAACGTGGCATCCCGGAGGTCCGTGCGCAGGGCCTCGAGGCGGGACATCTCGAGCGCGACGGCAGCCGAGACCTCGCTGTGCTGAGCCCTGCTTGTCGCTGCCAGCACCGATGGCGCGGCAGCAGCGACCCGTTCGGCCTGGCGCGACAGCTGGAGGGAGGCGAGCGCCGACGGCACTCGATCCGTGGTAATTCGGTCCACGACGTCGCCAACCTGGAGGAAGGCATAAAGCGCCGCAGCCGTTGCCAGCACCGCAAGGGCGCTGATCCCGAAAAAGGCGAGCAACAGCCGGCCACGTATGCCGAGGCGTTCAAGCATCTCGGCGAGTCGGAACAGTCCGGCCACACTGGTCTGCATCAGACTAGACATCTCAGCCGGCACGCCGGCGATCAGCGAACCCTATTCAACCGGCACGTACTCTCCGCCGCGCCAGACGTACCAAACCCAGCTCTGCTTCGTGAGGTCGCCCTTGTCGTCGAAATCGACCCGGCCGATCACGGTGTCGAATTCCTGTTCGTGCAGTGCCGCAATGACGGCCTTCGGCTCCAGCGAACCTGCCTTCGAGACCGCCTGGGCCCAAACCTGGACCGCGCAGTAGCTCAACAGCGTGTAGCCCGCGGGTTCGAAATTCTCCGCACGGAACTGCTCAACGACCGCGGCCGCTTCGGGGCTTCGCCTCGCGTCCGCCGGGAACGTGAAGAGGGTCCCCTCCGCCGCGGGGCCGGCGATCAGGGCAAATTCCTCGGTCGCCAAAGCATCTCCGGATATGAGCTGAACCGTGTAGCCACTGTCGTGTGCAGCGCGAGCAATCAGCGCAACCTCGGCATGATACCCACCCACATATAAGGCGGAGACGCCGGCGGTCCGCAACGTAGCGACCTCGGCCGAATAGTCGTCCTTCCCGGGAATGTATGCGTCGTAAACGGCCTCAGTCACGCCCCGCTTGTGCAGCTGCTTCCTGGTCTCGTCGGCGAGACCCTTCCCATAGGTCGAGTTGTCGTGGAGGATCGCAATCTTCTTGTTGCCCCAGTGATCGGCAAGGTAGTTGCCAGCGATGAAACCTTGCGCGTCGTCGCGGCCAATGGTGCGAAAGACATTGGCACGGCCCTGTTCGGTCAGCTGCGGATTGGTCGAGCCTGGGGATATCTCAACGACGCCCGCCTCCTCGTACACTTTTGATGCGGGGATCGAGGCCCCGGAGCAATAATGCCCGACGACGAGCACGACCCCGTCAGCCACCAGCTTCTTGGCGGCCGCCACAGCTTGCTCGGGATCGCAGAAGTCGTCGACCGAGATGAGCCTCACCTTCTGGCCGAGCACGCCGCCCGCCGTGTTGACGTCGGCCACTGCCATCTCCGCGCCGCGCTGTCCCTGCTCGCCGATCCAGGCGAGCCGTCCCGTCATCGCAGCCGAGACGCCGATCAGCACCTCCGCCCGTGCGGAGCTGAACACGGCCGCGAGAACCAAGATCAGTATGGCGATGATGCGGTGCATGTGTGCACCCCCTTAACTGTAGCTTACGCCAATCCCGTCAAAGCCGACAGCCCCTTCGGCAAGCGCGACTGTCTCGGGCTGCTATTGCAGCGCACACCCAATTTGGCGAAGCAAGCATACACTGGAATGGCGTGTCATAACTTCGTTCGCTGAGGTCGGAATCGCGCGCCAAATCCGGACGTTACCACTGACCGGAGTGAGCGTCGTGATTGGGTCACGGAGCGTCATGCGACGCTCCCAACTGGATGACGGCAAAGGGTCGAACTCGGTCGTTCAGAGTGATTGGGTTTTGACCCAAGCACTCTGCAGCCAAGTGGAAACGCGCCTAAAATAAATAGTTAGAGCGGGATGCCCGCTTCAACTTGAACGCATCCCGCTCTAGCTGAAGCGGCTCCCGATAAGCCGGCTCCACTGCTCGCCCGCAAGGCCGTTCAGGAAGACTTGCGAGTTCTTCATCGCGTCCAAAAGCTCTGGATCGCGTGAATGTACCACCGTTGAGGCAACGGTCAGGAAAGCAATGCGTCGTCCAAGCATCGCCTCCAGAAGTGCAGGTTGAATACGTCCGCGCAGGCCGCTGACGCCGCGCGCGGCGGCGTGATCGATCAGGCAGTCAATCACCGGGCCCGCCTGGCCGGGGAGGGCGAAGATCTGCAGCACGCGACCAATTTCATACTTCCGTGCGTAGTAGGCGAAAGCGCCGACATTGGTGCCGACTGGCGACGTCACACAAACGTAGACAAGCTCCCCCAGATCCGGCTTTTGTGCCGCATCTGTCAGGATGTGGTCGAGTTGATCTTCCGTCCAGTCAGGCCGCAGGGCGAATTGAGCGGTAAACGGTTCGATGAGCCTGGCAAATGCATGGCTGTCGATTTCGGATGTACGAAATGCTCCGTGGCCTGCCCCGTCCACCGCCACACCCGACCAACGTCGTTCGCTGGACGTCATCCTTCTGCAGTAAAATCGGTCGACTGCACGCGCCAGCGGATTGAGCATTCGCGCAAGCGCCATGCGATTGGCGGAAAGGCTGAGCATGAAGGCCGCGGGGCGCATCACACGGACCCAGTCAAGGCTGTATTGCGGCAGGACCACGCCGCGCAGCCGGGTCCACAATTTCACGGAAATATCGTTGGCCGTCTCGCTGAAGGAGATGTCCTGCGGACCATCCAGGTAAGCTTTCAGCAAGCGGGCGCCGGCCAGCGGGTCGTGCTCATGGTCCTCGACCATGAGCGAGCTACAGATGGCCGCGCGTAGTTGTCGGCCGTTGAACGTCATCGGCAGGACGTGGACGCCGACAAATCCGGAGACGCGACCGGCGTCGTTGACATGGACAAGCGACCGGAGGTTGTCTGCGCAACCGGGCGCATCCAGATAAAACCGTTGCATGTATTCCACGAGAGAGGCCGGCGCTTCGGTCCTCTCCTTCAACAGCACGCGCTGAAACATGTTCGCAACTGCCGGGAGGTCGGCGCCTTGCAAGGCGCGAATGACGCTCAAGCCCGGCTCCCGCCACCAAAGTCCCATCCACCGAGCTTCCGGGCCAAGGCGACGCGAGGCACGAGAACATCGGGCGCGCGTTCCAACTCGACGCCCATGAAGCCGTGCAACCTCGGCCAGTTGGCATCGCCCCGGTGACCGAACGGAGTGCTGAATTGCTGCGGCAAGGTGGAACCCTTTGCTTGACCGACGAAAACCGGCGTCATTGCTGCTAGCAGATTCAGGTAAACCGATATTAAAGCCGTTGCTTTGAATGGTAGCGAACCGGGTTTGTCCGGGCCCCATAGCTGGACATCAGCAATTTTGGTTCCTGGCGGACTCTAAACGACCAGCGGCATGAGTTGCGTGCTGCGCGCCGAACCGTTTCGGCTGGCCAAAGTTTCGCGTGGCGGCTCTTGACTGGGAGCGCGGGCGTAATACGGTGAGGACAAATACCGGCTCCGACCGCCGGGCGGCAAGAATGCCTCGTATGCCTCGCCCTGCGGCGGTGGCTGCGGGGCATTGTCATTTTTGAGGCATTGCTTGAAACGGCATATCGACATCGGCATTCTCTATTCGCGGTCCGGCAACTACCGGCTGGTGTCCGAATCCTGCCGTGCGGGTGCGATGAACGCCATCGCCGACGTCAACGGCGATCTCGCTATCCCATTCGAATTCATCCCGATCGAGAGCGACCCGCAGGGCAACATCGATCGCTATGCAAGCGGCTGCGCGGACATTCTCGCCAACAGCGGCGCGCGTCACATCATTGGCTGCGTCACCTCGTGGAGCCGCAAGGAGGTCATTCCAATCCTGGAAAGGGCAGGCGGCACGCTGTGGTACGCCTGCCCGTACGAGGGCTTCGAAGCCAACGAGCATGTCGTCTACACACACGCCTGCCCCAATCAGCATCTCGTACCGCTGCTCGCCTATGTCGTGCCTCGTTTCGGCGCCGATGGCTTCCTGCTCGGTTCCAACTACATCTGGGGCTGGGAGACCAACCGCGTGGCGCGCGACCTGATTGCGGACGCTGGCGGCAAGGTGCTGGGCGAACGCTATCTGCCGCTCGGCGAGGTCGATGTTGCGCGGCTGATCGCGGAGATACAGGCGACGAGACCTGATTTCATTCTGAACAATCTCATCGGCCCTTCTTCTTATGCCTTCATCGCTGCCTATGCGGAGCTTGGCCGGCGCGACCCGCATTTCAGGCCGGAGCGTTGCCCGATCCTGTCCTGCAATCTCACGGAATGCGAATTGCCGGCGCTCAACGGGGCAGGCGATGGCCACCTTTCCGTTGGGCCCTATTTTCACGACATCTCGGGGGCGGATCGCGGTGCGGTTCCAGTGCCTTCCGTCATGCCGGCCTCATCCTTCGAGGCGGCGGCTTATGCCTCGGTGCGCATGCTCGCCGAGATCCTCACCCTTAACCCCGGTGCACAATGGACGGACCTTCCCAAGGTCTTTTCCGAAACATCATTTCGAACGCCGCTGGGCGACATCGCCATCGACCAGCAAACCCAGCATGCTACCTTGCCGGTGCTAATCGGACGTATCGATGGAACATCGTTCAAAACGGTCACACTGACGAAGGGCGTGGCACCCGATCCCTACCTTTCCCGCTATGACCGGACGGAGACGTTCGGGCGGCCACGCCTGCGGGTGGTGTCGTGAGCAAGATGGCGCGTATCCCGAACCTTGGAGGCGCCAGGGCTTTTGTCCTGCATCGTCCACATCCGACCGTGCAGGCGATCACAAGGCAATTGTCGGCCATCGGCCTTGAGGCGATTGGCTTCTGGCCGGAACTGCCGGCCGAAGCCTTGGCGGCGGACTTCGTCTTCTTCGACGTCGATCTCGGCTTTGACGAGCAATTTCCGTGGAAGCCGGGCGAGGCGCCGATGCCGCTGATAGCACTGATCGGCTCCGAGGCGCCGGGGCGCGTCGAATGGGCATTGTCGCACAAGGCCGATGCGCAGTTGCTGAAACCGGTCGGCAATGCCGGCGTCTATAGCGCACTTTTAATCGCAAGGCAGAGTTTCGAGGCGCGCAAGCTTCTGGCCAGCGAGATTGCCTCGCTTCGTCAGCGGGTCGCGGAGCGCCAGACCATCGTACGCGCGGTAGAGGTCTTGTCGAAGGGCGCCGAGGACGGCCGTGCCTATGCGCAGCTCCGCTCGCTGGCGATGAGCTGGCAAATCAGTGTCGAGGAAGCCGCGCGCAGGATCGTGGCGATGACACAAGAAGAAGGCGACGATGACCAATCCGATCGCGCCTGAGCTTTCGGCCGCCGGGCGTATGCCAGCCAAGCCTCGCGCCGGCGTCTGGCGACGTCTGCTAAAACGGCCTCTCGCTTTGCTCGGCCTCGGGATTATTGCCGTTGTCTTGGCCGGCGCCATTCTTGCACCGTGGCTGACAGGCTACGATCCAAACGAGCAGATGTTCGACGGGCTCACGCTTGAAGGCGCGCCACTGCCGCCGGGAGCCCAGTTCTGGCTGGGCACCGACCTGCTTGGCCGCGACCTGCTGACCCGTCTCCTATTCGGCGCGCGCACGTCGCTGATCATCGGCATCGTCGCCAATGGCGTGGCGCTTCTGATCGGCACGCTGGTCGGCATCACCGCCGGCTATTTCCGCGGCTGGATCGGCAGCGCGCTTATGCGCTTCACCGATTTGATGATGGCTTTCCCGGCGCTGCTGCTCGCCATCTGCCTGGCGGCGGTGCTCCAGCCGAGCCTGTGGATCGTCGCCATGGTGATCGCATTGGTGAACTGGGTGCAGACCGCCCGCGTCATCTACACCGAGACAAGTTCGCTCTCCGAACGCGAGTTCATCGATGCCGAGCGCACCATCGGCGCTAGCGCTCCACGCATCCTGTTCCGCCATATCCTGCCACATCTTTTGCCGACGATCATCGTCTGGGGCACGCTCGGTATTTCGACCACGGTGCTGCTCGAAGCGACGCTCAGCTATCTCGGCATCGGCGTGCAACCGCCGACCGCGTCATGGGGCAACATCATCTTCGAGAACCAGACCTATTTCCAGGCCGCGCCCTGGCTGGTCTTCTTTCCCGGTGCGGCGATCCTGGCACTGGCGCTGGCCTTCAACCTGATCGGTGACGCACTGCGCGACATCCTCGATCCGACGCAAAGGGGGCGGGCATGATCGCCTATCTCGGCCGCCGCGTTGTCCAGTCGGTGCTCATCTTGCTCGGCGTCTCTCTGATCACCTTTGCGCTGCTCTACCTGCTGCCCGCCGATCCCGTCCGCCAGATCGCCGGCCGCAGCGCCACACCCGAGACGGTCGAAAACATCCGCCGGCAGCTCGGCCTCGACCAGCCCTTCGTCGTCCAGTATTGGCACTATCTGACCAGCCTTCTCAGCGGCGATCTGGGGCGCTCCTACATTCAGCGCTCGGAGGTCACGGAGCTTATCGTCTCGCGGCTGCCGGCAAGCCTGCTGCTGATGGTCGGCGCCATTGCCTGCGAAGTCGTGATCGGGCTGACGATGGGCCTCATCGCCGCCGTCAAGCGTGGCACCGCCACCGACCAGTCGCTGATGGTCGCCTCCTTCGTTGGCGTCTCGGCGCCGCAATTCGTCGTCGGCCTGATGCTGCTTTATGTGTTCGCGGTGCGGCTCGGCTGGTTCCCGATCGGCGGTTACGGCACCTGGCGTCATCTGGTGCTGCCGTCGCTGACCATGGGAATTCTCGGCGCCGGCTGGTACGCCCGCATGATGCGCTCGTCGATGATCGACGTGCTGCGCCAGGACTACGTGCGTACCGCGCGTGCCAAGGGTCTTGCACGCAGCGCCATTATCCTCCGGCACGCGCTGCCCAACGCCATCCTGCCGGTCATCGCCATGATCGGCATCGATATCGGCATCTTCATGGGCGGCATCGTGGTTGTCGAAAGCGTGTTCGGCTGGCCAGGCATCGGCCAGCTAGCCTGGCAGGCCATTCAGCGCATCGACATTCCGATCATCATGGGGGTCACCCTGGTTTCGGCCTTTGCCATCGTGCTCGGCAATCTCCTGGCCGACACTGTCGCACCGTTCATCGATCCACGCATCAAGCTCAGATGAAAACCAAGAAAACCAGAGAAAGGGAACATGACATGAGAAAATATCTAATATCGACCGTGGCGGCATCGGCGCTTGCGCTGGTGCTTGGCATGACAAGCGTACGTGCCGAAGACGCCGTCGATCCGAATGCCAAGCAGGGCGGCGCGATCACCATCACCTACAAGGACGACGTCGCCACGCTCGATCCGGCCATCGGCTATGACTGGCAGAACTGGTCGATGATCAAGAGCCTGTTCGACGGGCTGATGGACTACGAGCCGGGCACCACCAACCTGCGGCCCGACCTTGCCGAGAGCTACGAGATTGCGCCCGACGGCAAGACCTTCACCTTCAAGCTGCGCCACGGAGTGAAGTTCCACAATGGCCGCGAGATGACCGCCGACGACGTGAAATATTCGCTCGACCGGGTCACCAATCCAAAGACACAGAGCCCGGGTGCCGGTTTCTTCGGCTCGATCAAAGGCTATGACAACGTCGCTGCCGGCAAGGCGGAGAGCCTGGCGGGCATAACCGTCGTCGATCCCTACACGATCAAGTTCGAGCTGACCCGGCCCGACGCCACCTTCCTGCATGTCATGGCGATCAACTTCTCGCATGTGGTGCCGAAGGAAGAAGTCGAAAAATACGGCGCAGACTTCGGCAAACATCCGGTCGGAACCGGCGCCTTCAAGCTCGCCGAATGGACGCTCGGCCAGCGCGTCGTATTCGAGCGCAACCCGGATTACTGGCACGAGGGTCTGCCGCATCTCGACAAGATCACCTTTGAGATCGGCCAGGAGCCGATCGTGGCGCTGCTGCGGCTCCAGAAAGGCGAGATCGACGTTCCCGGCGACGGCATTCCGCCGGCGAAATTCCAGGAGGTGATGGCCGATCCCGAGCAGAAGGCCCGTGTTGTCGAGGGCGGCCAGTTACACACCGGCTATATCACCATGAATACCACCATGGCGCCCTTCGACAACGTGAAGGTGCGGCAGGCGGTCAACATGGCGATCAACAAGGACCGCATCGTCCAGCTGATCAACAACCGTGCGGTGCCGGCCAATCAGCCGTTGCCGCCGTCGATGCCTGGCTATGACAAGGAATTCAAGGGCTATCCCTATGACGTGGCCAAGGCCAAGGCCTTGCTTGCCGAGGCCGGGCATCCCGACGGATTTGACACGCAGCTGTTTGCCATGAACACCGATCCCAACCCGCGCATCGCGCAGGCCATTCAGCAGGATCTGGCGGCGGTCGGCATCAAGGCCAGCATCCAGTCGCTCGCGCAGGCCAACGTCATCGCCGCCGGCGGCGACAAGGCCGGTGCGCCGATGATCTGGTCCGGCGGCATGGCCTGGATCGCCGACTTCCCCGATCCGTCGAACTTCTACGGCCCGATCCTCGGCTGTGCTGGTGCCGTCCCGGGCGGCTGGAACTGGTCGTGGTATTGCAACAAGGCGCTCGACGCCAAGGCGGCCGAAGCCGACTCCATCGTCGACCCGGCCAGGGCTGGCGAACGCGCCAAGATGTGGAGCGAGATCTACGGCAAGATCATGGAAGACGCGCCCTGGGCACCGGTCTTCAACGAGCAGCGTTTCACCATGAAATCAACCCGCATGGGTGGCGCCGACAACCTCTATGTCGACCCGGTCCACATCCCGATCAACTACGACAATGTGTATGTGACCGATGTGCAATAACTGCGACTACACCATCCACGGGCGCCACCATCATTTCGGCTGGGACAATTCCTTTGTCCCGGCCGAACGGGTGGCGCCAGGGGCGACGATCGAGTTCCAGTGCTTGGACTCGTCCGGCGGGCAGCTGACGATGGAGAGCACCATCGACGACGTTGCTTTGCTCGACTTTGCCAAGGTGAACCCGGTCACTGGGCCAATCTATGTCGACGGGGCAGAACCGGGCGATGCCCTGAAAATCACCATCGAGGCGTTCAAGCCATCAGGCTTCGGTTGGACGGCGAACATCCCGGGATTCGGTCTGCTGGCGAATGACTTCTCCCAACCGGCACTGAATATCTGGAAGTACGACGCCGCCTCGCTCGAACCGGCGCTGTTCGGCAAGAGCGGCCGGGTGCCGCTCAAGCCCTTCGCCGGCACCATCGGCAATGCCCCGGCTGAGCCGGGTCTGCATTCGGTGGTTCCGCCGCGGCGCGTGGGCGGCAACCTGGATATCCGCGATCTCGCCGCCGGCACGGTGCTCTACCTGCCCGTAGAGGTCGCGGGCGCGTTGTTCTCGGTCGGCGACACGCACGCCGCGCAAGGCGATGGCGAGGTCTGCGGCACGGCGATCGAGAGCCCCATGAACGCCGTGCTGACGCTCGATCTGGTCAAGGATGCCCGGCTGCGGACGCCGCGTTTCACAACGCCCGGTCCGGTGTCGCGGCATCTCGACGCCAAGGGCTACGAGGTGACAACCGGTATCGGGCCGGATCTGATGGACGGCGCCAGGAGTGCCGTTTCCCAGATGATCGACCTGCTCTCCGGCCGCTACGGCATGGATCCGGTAGATGCCTATATGCTCGTCTCGGTTTGCGGTGACCTGCGCATCAGCGAGATCGTCGACATGCCCAACTGGGTGGTTTCGTTCTACTTCCCCCGCTGCGTCTTTGAATGAAGGTGGAGGACATCAAACGATCCAGGCAGGCCGCCGCGGAGAGTGGCTCTCTCAGGCCGGTACTCAGCGTCTCAGGCCTGAGCGTCGCCGTGCGCGGCGAGGAGGGCGAGCGCGACGTCGTTTCCGACCTGACATTCGGCCTGACGCGCGGCGAAACGCTTTGCATCGCCGGCGAGTCCGGTTCCGGCAAGTCGATGACGGCGCTGGCCATCATGGGCTTGCTGCCGCAGCCGGCGGCACGCATCGGATCAGGCTCCATCCGGCTCGGCGATCAGGACCTCGCGGCTCTCAGCGAGAGCGGCATGCGCCGCATCCGCGGCGACCGTATTGCCATGATCTTTCAGGAACCGATGACATCGCTCAATCCGGTGCTGTCCATCGGCCGTCAGCTCACGGAGGCGATCGATGCACACACCTCGATGTCGCGCTCCAACTCGCGGCTGAGCGCGCTCGAGGCGCTGAAGGCAGTCCGAATTCCGGATGCCGAACGGCGGCTCGAGCACTATCCGCACGAACTCTCAGGCGGCATGCGCCAGCGCGTGATGATTGCCATGGCTCTGGCCCTGAACCCGGACGTGCTGATCGCCGATGAGCCGACGACCGCCCTCGATGTCACGGTTCAGGGTGAGGTGCTGGAACTGCTGCGCGACCTGCAGCGCGAGCACGGCACCAGTGTTATCCTGATCACGCACGACATGGGCGTCGTCGCCGAGATGGCGGACCGCGTCATCATCATGCGTGACGGACGGATGGTCGAGCAGGGCAGCGCGGCTGACATCTTCAATCGCCCGCAGGCCGACTATACACGCGAGCTTCTGGCCGCCGTGCCGCGCATTGGCGGCGGACGGACCGTCGAAGAACGACAAGACGCCGCCAACATGCCGGCCGAGCTTGTATCTGTCAGCGATCTTCACGTCCGCTTCGACCTGCACGGCGGCTTCTTCGGCCGCGTTGACCGCAGGGTGCACGCGGTCGAAGGCGTCAGTTTCTCGATCGCGCCGCACGAAACCCTGTCGCTGGTCGGCGAATCGGGCTGCGGCAAGTCGACGACGGCCAAGGCGATCGCCGGGCTGGTGCCCTACACCGGCAGCATTTTAATCGGCGGCCAGGACTTGTCGGCGCTCAGCCGCAAGGAGCGCAAGGCTGTCCGCCGCAATGTGCAGATGATCTTTCAGGATCCGTTCGCGTCCCTCGATCCGCGCATGCGGGTCGGCGATCTCGTCGCCGAGCCTCTGCTGATCCACGGCCTCGGCGACAGAGAGCAACGGCATGCCCAGATCGCCGCCCTGTTCGAACGCGTCGGCCTCTCGGCTGACCAGATGGAGCGCTATCCCCACGAATTCTCCGGCGGGCAGCGCCAGCGAATCTGCATTGCGCGGGCGCTGGCGCTGCGACCAAAGCTGATCATTGCCGACGAGAGCGTCTCTGCTCTCGACGTGTCGGTGCAGGCGCGCGTGTTAAGATTGCTGAAGGAGCTGCAGCGCGAATTCGGCGTCGCATATCTCTTCATCTCGCACGACATGGCGGTGGTCGAGAACATCTCCGATCGCGTGGCGGTAATGTATCTGGGGCAGATCGTCGAGATGGGCACCCGCGACCAGATCTTCTCCAACCCGCGCCATCCTTACACAAAGCGGCTGATCGAAGCCGTTCCGGTTCCCGATCCAGGCCGGCGCCGCGCCCGGTTCGCCCGTTTGGACAGCGAAATTCCAAGCGCTGTGCGGCGCATCGGTGACGAGCCCCGGAAACTCAAGCTCGAAGATGTTGGCGACGGCCACCTCGTCGCCACTTGATCGAGCTTAGGCTGCCTCGTGCAGCCAATCCCGCAGAGGCTCGGGGACAGCTGCATATGTGATGTTCGAGCGGAGGAAAATGATCGGCGATGGCGCTGCCGCGGCAGCGCCGTTCGGCGATGCCGAGTTGGCAACATCACCCGTTTACACCTGACATGTTAGCGTGCTAACGCTACATCCACATTGATTTCAACGGAGATCGTATTGGCTTCCCGCTTTGGTCTTTCGGTTGCCCTGACCACACCCTTCGACCCGTCGGGGCAGATAGCGCTCGCGCCGATGATCGCGCATGCCCGAGCCTGCCTTGGCGCCGGCTGCAGCAGCGCGACGCTGTTCGGCACCACCGGCGAAGGAGCCTCGGTCGGCACCGACGAGCGACGGATCGTCACCGAGGCCATGCTGGCGGCCGGTATTCCGCCACATCAGCTCGTCGCCGCAGTGCTGGTCGATGCAGCCGAAGATGCCGCCGATCAGGCCCGGCACGCTTTGCAGCGCGGCGTTCGCAACATTCTGCTCGCTCCGCCGAGCTACTTCAAGAATGTCGGCGAGGACGGGCTGTTCGGATGGTTTTCCGCCGTCTTCGCCGCACTCGGTCCGCTGGCGCGCGACGTGCTGCTCTATAACATCCCCTCAGTCACCATGGTGCCGCTCCCGCTTGGGCTGATCGGCCGGCTGCGCGCCGCCTTTCCCGCTGTGGTGGCCGGGGTGAAGGATTCCGGCGGGGACTGGAGCTACAGTGAGGCGCTGCTTGAGGCGCACGTCGATCTGGTGATCCTCATCGGCGACGAACGGCATCTCGCGAGAAGCGTGCGCCGCGGCGGACAGGGCGCGATTTCCGGCATGGCTAATTTTGTTACCGGCGAAATCCGGGCAATGGTCGAAAACGGGGGCGACGACCCACGCGTCGAAGACTTCGTGCTCGAATTGCTCAAATACCCGGTCACGCCGGCGGTGAAGGTCATGGTCGCGCGCAAGACCGGCGACGAGCGCTGGCTGGCGGTCCGCCCGCCCCTGGAGCCGATCGATCCGCAGGGACAGCGGCAGCTTGCCGCTGCCTTCGACAGGCTGTTTGCGACAGAGGCAGCCTGACCGACAAGGCCGGGCTGACCGACAAGGAAGCGAGCTGAAGTGGAAGACGGCAGCGAACCGATCACTCTCCGGGAGAAGGCCTATGCCAGCTTCACGCGGCATTTGCTGGCCCGCGATCTGCGGCCGGGGCAGTTCGTGTCACAGCGCGAACTGGTCGCTTTCACCGGGCTGCCGCTGGGTGCCATTCGCGAGATCGTCCCGCGTCTCGAGGCCGAGGGACTGCTGACCACCATCCCGCAGCGCGGCATGCAGATCGCGCATATCGATATCAATCTGATCCGCGAGGCGTTTCAGTTTCGGTTGTTCATGGAACGCGAGGCAGTGGCGCTATTCACGACCAGCGCTTCTGATGCCGAACTTGCCCGCATGCGGCGCGAACATGAAGAGATGCTGGCCCAAGCTCTCGGGCAGGCACCGACGCCGGAAATGGAAGCCAAGGCCCAGAACATCGACTGGGCGATGCACGACACCTTCATCAATGCGCTCGGCAACGAGATTATCGCCAAGGCCTATCTGGTCAACTCGGTGAAAATCCGGCTGATCCACCAGGAGCGTTTCCGCATCGACGGTCGTGTGGTGCCGGTGATGCGCGAACATTTGGCGGTCATCGAAGCCATGGAGAGCCGCAATCCGCAAAGAGCGGTTGAAGCGATCAGTCTGCATATCGACAATGCGCGCCGGCTGGCGCTCCAGATCTGAGGAAATATAGCCGCGCCGCGGTTTGCGGCGCATCCACAACGACAGCACCGGGAGGAAGAAATGTCGTCCAATCTGTTCAACCCAACCAGGAGGCAACTCCTTGCCGGAACCGCGGCGCTAACCGCTGCCGGCCTTGTGGGGCTTCGCCCCGGCTTTGCCGCAGGCGTTGACTGGAAACGCTTTGCCGGGACGACGCTTGACGTCAATCTGGTGAAAAGCCCGCGCAGCGACACCATCCTGAAATATCTCGCCGAGTTCGAGGAACTGACCGGCATCAAGGTCAATGCCGAGGCAACGCCCGAGCAGCAGCAGCGCCAGAAGACGGTGATCGAGTTGAGCTCGGGCAAGCCGAGCTTCGACGTCGTGCATCTGAGCTACCACGTGCAGAAGCGCCAGTTCGAGAAGGGTGGCTGGCTGGCCGACATCGCCGGCTATCTCGCCGATCCGTCGCTCACCGACCCGGCGCTGGTCGAAAGCGACTTCGCCGAAGCCGGCATGCTGTTTGCCAAGGACGGCCAGGGCGTGCTGCGCTCGCTACCGTTCTCGGTGGACTACTGGATCCTGTATTGGAACAAGGAGCTGTTCGAGGCCAAGGCCCTCAAATACCCAGAGACCTTCGAGCAACTTGTGGCAGCCGCCGAAGCGCTGACCGACCACTCGACCAATACATACGGCTTCGTCGCCCGCGGGCTCAAGAACGCAAACACGCCGGTGTGGACGTCGCTGATGCTCGGCTACGACATGACGCCGCTAGATGACAAGGGCAAGCTGCGCACCGAGGCTCCCGAGGCGATCGAGGCTGCCGCGCTCTATCAAAGATTAATGACCAAGTCCGCCCCTCCGGGCGTTACCGGGTTCAACTGGGCCGAAGCACAGTCGGCCTTCCTGCAGGGCAAGATCGGCATGTGGCTCGACGGCGTGGGTTTTGCCCCGCCGATGGAAAATCCGGAAAAATCGAGGGTGGTCGGCAAGGTCGGTTACGGCGTGATGCCCAAGGGTCCCAAGGCGCATGCCTCGGGCACCTTCGGCGACGGGATTGGCGTTACCGCCGCCAGCGAGAAGAAGGAGGCTGCCTATCTGTTCTGCCAGTGGGCGGTATCGCCAACCATGGGCGCGCGGCTGTTGCAGGCCGGCGCCGGTGTTCCGTTCCGCAAATCCGTGCTGGAGGATCCCAAGGTGCGTGAAGGCGTCACCATGCCGGCAAGCTGGCTTGATGCCGTGGTCGGCTCGGGCAATATCAGTCGGCTGGCACTGCCGGTCATCATCCCGGTCACGGAATTCCGCGACATCTATGGCGTGGCGCTGACCAACATGATTGCCGGCGCCGATCCCGCCGCGGAGCTGAAGAAGGCCACCGAACAGTTCCAGCCGGTTCTCGACAGGAGCGAGCAGGGCTGATGTCGGCCACCACCCCAGAACAGACCGGGGTGACGATGCCGGTTATCGACGGGAGCCAGACGATCCGGCTGGCTCCCAACTACTGGCCATTCGTCGTCCCCGCACTCGTCGTCGTCGGCGCCGTCATCGTTTTCCCCTGGGCTTTCACCCTGTGGATGAGCGTCAATCGCTGGACGCTCGGCCAGTCGCGGAGTTTTGCCGGGATGGAAAACTATCTCCGCCTGGCCAGCGACCCACGTTTCTGGGAATCCCTTGTTCATACGTTGACCTACACCTTCCTCTCGGTTGCAGCGCCGATGCTGCTGGGCACCCTGGCCGCCCTGATCTTCGATGCCAGGTTTCCGCTGCGCGGCTTGCTGCGCGGCGTCTTCGTCATGCCGATGATGGCGACACCCGTTGCCGTCGCACTGGTTTGGACAATGATGTTCCATCCTCAGCTTGGCGTGCTCAACTACCTGCTGTCGCTGGTCGGCATCCCGGCCCAGGAATGGATATTCAACGCCAACACGGTCATCCCGTCGCTGGTTGCGGTCGAGACCTGGCAGTGGACGCCGCTCGTCATGCTGATCGTGCTTGGCGGGCTGGCCTCGGTGCCGCGCGAGCCCTTCGAAAGCGCCGAGATCGACGGCGCCAATGCCTGGCAGCAATTCCGCTATCTCACTCTGCCGATGATCGCGCCGTTCCTGATGATCGCGGTCATCATCCGCACCATCGATGCGCTGAAGAGTTTCGACATCATCTACGCGATGACCCAGGGCGGGCCGGGTACGGCGTCGGAGACCATCAACATCTATCTCTACAACACCGCCTTCTCCTACTACGATATCGGCTACGGCTCGGCCATGGCCGTGGTGTTCTTCATTGTCATCGTGGCCCTGTCGTTTGTCCTGCTGATGCTGCGCCAACGCTCGCAGTGGATCGATACGGAGGGCAAATAGATGAGTTCACGGCTGCTCAACCAGATCGGTCTGTTTTTCGCTGCCCTGGTTTTCGTCTCGCCGGCGATCCTGTTCTTCCTCTGGATGATCTCGCTGTCGCTGAAATTCGAGATCGACAACGGTGCCTATCCGCCGATCCTGATCCCCGAACGCTTCGCCTGGTCGAACTATGTAAAGGTGTTCGAGGAGAACAATTTCCTGCTCTATCTCTGGAATTCGGTTCTGGTGACCGGTACGGCGACCTTACTGGCACTGTTGATCGGCGTACCGGCCGGTTACGGCATCGCGCGGCTCAAGGCCGAGAGATCCGCCGTCGTCATCATGATCGCCCGCATGACGCCTGGGCTATCCTATCTCATCCCGCTGTTTCTGCTGTTCCAATGGATCGGGATACTCGGCACGCTGTGGCCGCAGATCATCATCCATCTGGTGGTGACGGTGCCGATCGTGGTGTGGGTGATGATCGGTTATTTCGAGACCACGCCGATGGAACTGGAAGAGGCGGCCAACATCGACGGCGCCAGCTCCTGGCAGGTTTTCCGGCTGGTTGCCCTGCCCATCGCCAAGCCGGGCATCGTCGTCGCCTTCATCCTGTCCGTGATCTTCTCGTGGAACAATTTCGTCTTCGGCGTCGTGCTCGCCAGCCGTGAGACGCGCACACTGCCGGTCGCCGTCTACAACATGCTGTCCTACGAGCAGGTGAGCTGGGGGCCGCTCGCCGCGGCGGCGCTGGTGGTGACGTTGCCGGTGCTGATCCTGACCATGTTCGCGCAAAGGCAGATCGTGGCGGGGCTGACCGCCGGCGCCGTCAAGGGCGGTTGAGCGCGCGCCCGGACATCACTCTTTTTCCAGGAAAGATCCAATGGCATCGGTAACGATCAACAACGTGCAGAAGGCCTTCGGGCCACCAAGATCATTCACGACGTCAGCGTCGACATCGCCGACGGCGAATTCGTCATCCTGGTCGGCCCGTCGGGATGCGGAAAATCGACGCTGCTGCGCATGATCGCAGGCCTTGAGACGATCTCCGGCGGGAAGATCGCCATCGGCGAACGCATGGTCAACAATCTGCGCGCGCGGGACCGGAACATCGCCATGGTGTTCCAGAATTATGCGCTCTATCCGCATATGACCGTTGCCGACAACATGGGCTTTGCCCTCAAGATCAAGAAAGCCGACCCGGCCGACACCGCTGGCCGGGTCCGGAAGGCAGCCGGCATCCTCGGCCTGGAAAAGCTGCTTGACCGCTATCCGCGCCAGCTTTCGGGCGGCCAGCGCCAGCGCGTCGCCATGGGCCGCGCGATCGTACGTGACCCGCAGGTCTTTCTGTTCGACGAGCCGCTCTCCAACCTCGACGCCAAGTTGCGCGTCCAGATGCGCGGCGAGATCAAGGCCCTGCACCAGCGGCTGGGTACCACGACGATCTATGTCACGCACGACCAGATCGAGGCCATGACGATGGCCGACAAGATCGTCGTGCTGCATGACGGCCTGGTCGAGCAGATCGGCGCGCCGCTGGACCTCTACGACCATCCGGCCAACCTCTTCGTTGCCGGTTTCATCGGCTCGCCCGCCATGAACTTCATTGCCGGCCGCATCGAGGAGGGCGTGTTCCGCAGCGCCGGCGGGTTGGTCCTGCCGTTGCCGGAAGGCGCCCAGCCCGCGGATGCCGCAGGACGCGAACTCGTCTACGGCATTCGACCGGAACATATCCGGGCGACGGGGCAAGGCGTGCCGGGTACGATCACGCTTCTCGAGGCGACAGGCTCGGAAATCTTCGCCAGGGTCGACTGCTCCGGTGAAGAAATTTCCTGCCTTTTCCGAGAAAGGCTTGCGCTCAGGCAGGGCGAAGGGGTGGGGATCGAGATCGACCGCGCATGTGCGCATCTGTTCGACGCAGCAACCGGTCGGCGCATCTGACCCAATGGTCTGGTGAATGCGTGGTCGGCCTTAGGTCGGCAACGCGAATTCACCGGCGAGTTCGATGGCGCGGCCTTCGCTGGCCGATCTCTGGGCGCCGAGACCCATGACGACGGCCCACCAGCCGTCTTGCAAGGTCACTTCCACTTTGCCTTGTTCGCGCACCGCAGCGGTGAAGCGGGCGTGCTCGAAATAGTCGAACCGCTAGGGTCGCCTGCCTCGATCAGCCGGGGGTCGACGGGAATCTCCAGCAGGCGTGGTCCAGGCGGATTGCGCGGACTGACGATCAACTGGGGCACTGGCGCAGGGCCAAGCTGGGTCGGCCAGAAACGGCCTGGTCCGGGAACCAGACATTCGATCTTTCCGTCGCCGCCGACAGCGCAGAGTTGCTCCTGGTAGCGGCTGCCCTCGGCAAACATGCAGAGTTTCCAGCATGGCGCGCGCGCCGCGAGGGCGCTCTCTGCGATCATTGCTGCCACAGGATGATCCGGAAACGCTTCAAAGTGAATTTTCTCGTGGGCGGTCTTCGGCACTACGGAGATCCGCGCCGGATGTTCGCGCGCCTGAATCCGGCTGACCGACAATACGACCTGTGCTGAGGTTCAGTACGAACTACCGATCAGGGCAGATGGGATGTTCGTCCGCGTGATAGCGGCGAGGCGTGAAATCCGCGATCGTTCTGCAGTTCTGCTTTGCTGCAGAGCCGCAGCTCGACGGAGACGTTCTCGTGAACCTGTACTGCGCACCGTGCGTTTGCAGCCTTGCCGAACATCTCGCTCTTCGGGAGGCGGATACCTCCTTCGATAGCGAGCGCATCGACCGGGTGTCGAGGCAATCATGAGCCGAGCCCGCAAGATCGCAATCGCTATCGTCGCCCTCATGGTGATTCCAATGGCAGCTATTTGGAGCTGGCAATGGTTCACGCGGGGCCGGTTCGAGGAAACGACCGATAACGCCTATCTCCGCGGAGACATTACCAGCATCGCGCCGAAGCTCGCCGGTTACGTCGTCGAAGTCGACATAGACGACAATGCCAGTGTGTCAAAGGGTGCTGTCCTGTTTCGCATCGACGACAGCGACTACAAGGCCAAGGCAGAGCAGGCGAAAGCCAACGTCGCCGCCCGGCAGGCGGAAATCGCCAACATCAAGGCGACCCGTGAACTGCAGGACGCATTGATCGCGCAGGCTGAGGCGCAGAAGCAATCTGCCGCAGCCGACCTGCAATTCGCCCGAGCCAACCTGAACCGCTACGTCACGCTGCAGAAGAACGGGACCGCAAGCGATCAGAAGCTGCAGGATGCGCAGGCCGGCCATGACAAGGCAAAGGCATCGCTGGACGGTGCAGAGGCCAATCTGCTGGCTCAAAAATTGAAGCTCGGTGTCCTGGATGCACAGTTGTCCGGTGCGCAGGCAGCCCTGTCCCAGGCACAGGCAGCGCTCGACCTGGCAATGCTCGACCTGGCCAACACCGTCGTGAGGGCCCCGGTCGGCGGCATCGTCGGTAATCGCCAGATCCGTGTCGGCCGCTATGTCACGCCAGGGACAGCAGCCTTGGACATCGTTCCGGTTAACGATGTCTGGATCGTTGCCAACTTCAAGGAAACACAGCTGAAGCAGGTTGAGATCGGCCAACGGGTCCGCGTCATGGTTGATGAATATCCAGATCTGCAAATCGACGGCCTTGTCGACAGCTTCGCTCCCGGTAGCGGCGCGGCATTCAGCCTGCTGCCGCCGGACAACGCCACCGGAAACTTCATCCGCGTCGTCCAACGTGTGCCGGTCAAGATCAGGATGACGCGCAATCCGTTGCCCGGCCGCCTGGTTCCGGGACTCTCGGCTCGTGTTGCCATCACCGTCGGCACCAGGGATGCTCCGGCTGTAGCGCAGGAAATGCAGACAGGCGGGATTGCGGACGGGCGCTCAGCACAATGATGCACCTCGCCGAAACGGCGGCTGTGCAGCGCCATCCCGGTACATTGCGCGCTTGCTTGATAGCAACCGGCGTCGTGCTGGCCGCCTTCATGGACGCGGTCGCATCCACTGCACTGTCCATCGGCCGGATCGACATGCTCGGCGACACCTACGCAACGTTGGACGAACTGGCGATGATCGACGTTGTTTTCATCGCCGCCAAGCTGACGGCGTTCCTTGTCGCTCCGCTACTTGTGACGGCAGCCAGGCCGACCGCCTGCCTGCGCGCGGCGGTTGTCACCCTTCTGCTGGCATCCGCGGCCTTGACGTTGTCGGTGGACCTCACCTGGATTTGCATCTGCCGCATTGTCCAAGGGCTGGCTGGCGGCACAGTTCTCGTCGCCAGCCAGACACTGCTGTTCTTTCGGTTACCGCACCGGCATCAGCCGGTCGTTCAGGCGGTTTTTGCCGTAGGCGCCGTCATGGCTCCGACGACCGTCACGCCGGCCCTGCAGGGCTGGCTTGTCGACCATCTGACCTGGGAGTGGATATTCCTGAGCATCATTCCGCTCGGCATCGTCTCCCTTGTCCTGTTGGCGGCGGACGGCGATCGGACCTTTTGGCGGAAAACCAGGTTTCCTGCCGTCAGGATATTGTTGCTCGGCATCAGCGCCGCGCTTTTGACCTACGTCCTGCTGCAAGGCAGCAGGTTCAACTGGTTCGACGACACCGACATCACCTTCCTTGCCGCAACCGGTATGACGGCTGCCGGCCTCCTGGCCGTCTGGGAGACCCGCTTTCGTTCAGAAGGCTCACTGCTGGCCATCTCGCCCCTTGGCAATCCGGACTTTCGCTTTGGCCTTCTCGTCAGCTTCGTCGCCGGCTCTGCCCTTTCAGGCAGCGCCTATCTTATTCCGGCTTTTGCCCTCAACGTGCTCGATTTTACCGCGACGGGCGCAGGAGTGCTTCTGCTGCCCAGCGGAGCCATGCTCGCGCTTGGACTTCTGTTGTCCGGCTTCGTCATCCAAAGGACCGGGATGCGCCCGATCACGCTTGCGCCATTTGGCATTCTGCTCTTCGCAGGTGCCATGTGGCTGCTGTCCGCTTCGACGAGCGGTAGCGGATCACCGGACCTGACCCTTGCTCTGCTGCTGCGAGGATTCGGCCTCGGCCTTCTGTTCGTGGCACTGACGCTGGTTACGCTGCAGGGCCTTGCCGCCAATGCGTTGCCGTTTGGCATCGGGCTGTTCAACTTCGGCAAGCAGGTGGGCGGTCTGACCGGCACAGCCCTCTTGCAAACGTATATTGATCACCAGAATGTCCACAACCGGACGATACTGGCGTCCCACCTCGTCAATGGCGATCCAGCCGTAGACCAGCGCTTGAGAGCAACTGCGAACGCTCTGGCGAACAGTGTCGACAGCACTGCGGCGACAAAGGCCGCCCTGCCGCTGCTGCAGCGCGCGCTTGAGAAGCAGGTCGCCACGATCTCGTTCGACGAAGCTTTCTTCGCGCTCGTCCTGCTGTTCGCGGTCGCTGCGCCCTGTCTCATTGTCGCCAAACAATTGCTCGGCCGCCAAGCCGCTCCGCAGAACTAAAACCGCGTCCACGCCCTGTACTTTGGAACAGATGTATTGGTCGGGAGAGGCTTCCAGATTATCTCATGAGCCGTGTTAACCGGACGAGACAGGGATGACGAATGCAGAGGTTTTTCCGGTTTCACTCTGCAGCCGACGAAGAGGCAGCCGAGCGTCTTACCTGTCCGGCTCGTATTCCCAGTGGTAGGTGTTGATGCATCGATCCGCGTCGCTCCTCGCGCGAGGCCATCGTTGGGGCCCCCGCAGCGCGATAACTCCGCGCAATGCATGGATTTCCATGAGATGCAGCCGAGGCATGGCGGAACTAGATTTAGGCGGTGAGTTCGCCTGTCCAGATATTGAAAACAAGTGCTATATCAAGCGCTGACCGTCCCAAGGCTTTTTTGTCCGACAGGAGAAGCCAATGACAGCAGCGTCCAACTCACTTGACGAAATCGAGCCCGAAGCAACGCTAGCGCTGCAAATCATCGAGAGCATGCCCGGCCACGCGTGGGCAGCCGATGCCGCCGGAAGATTCACCTATGTCAGCCCAAACACGCTGACGTTCCTCGGCAACATGCATGAGGATCTCAACACTTCCGAAGACGACGATGATTTCGGCTGGCGTCGAGCCGTCCATCCCGACGATTATGATCCCGTAGCCGCCAGATGGCGGCATTGCCTCGAAACCGGCGATCCCTATGATACCGAGCATCGCCTGCGGCGCGCCGATGGCGTCTATCGCTGGTTTCGAAGCTCAGGACGACCATTTCGCGATAGTCAGGGGCGCATCGTTCAATGGTACGGCACGACAATAGACATTGAGGACCAGAAACGGGCCGAGTCAGCATTGCGTGACCGGGAGCGGGAACTTTCGCAGTTCGTGGACATGGTCCCGAGTCACATCTGGCGGCTCGATCCAGACGGCGAGCCGATCTTCTTCAATGGGCGCATGGTCGACTTTCTCGGCCTCGATGTAGCGGATCTGGACCGACCGGGCATGAGCCGGCTGGCGGTGATGATACAGGCCGCCGTTCATCCGGACGACGCGGCAGCATTCGGCGATGCACTTCGTGGTTGCTTCGCTACCGGTGCGAGCTTCGCCATGCGCTATCGCCTGCGCCGTGCCGATGGCGTCTATCGCTGGATGTCGAGCCGGGCGGAGCCGATGCGCGATGGCGCTGGCCGCATCGTCCAGTGGTACGGCCTCTGTCACGACATAGACGATCAGATGCACGCCGAAGCGGCGTTGCGGCAGAGCGAGCAGCAACTTCAGCACATGATCGACGCCGTGCCGGTCCGCATCTGGAGTGTGATGCCGACCGGCGGGCCGGTCTACTTCAACAAGCGATACCAGGACCATTTCCGCTCCGTTATCGCGAACTTTGACGCGCTCGGCGAGCCGGGAATCGAAACGTTGCTGCACGAGGTGATTCATCCCGAAGATGCGCCCGAGGTGCAGCGCACGTTGCTGAGGTGTTTCGAAACTGGCGGCGGCTCCGCGATGCGGTTTCGCTGGCGCGAAAAAGACGGCACCTATCGCTGGGCTGAGTGCAGGGTCGAGCCGCGACGCGATGACGACGGAACGGTCGTGCAGTGGTACGGGGTTTCTCTCGACATCGACGATGAGGTGCGCGCGCAGGCGGCGTTGCGCAAAAGTGAGCGGCGCCTTCAGCAGCTGATCGACACCGTGCCCGCTTTGATCTGGAGTACGACACGGGAAGGGACGCCTTCCTACGTCAACAAACGGTTCACCGATGTAACCGGGGCCACGCTCCACGACATCACCGCCCCGGACGGCTCGCCGTCGCTGAGCGTGATCCATCCAGACGATATCGACACCGCACGGCAGGCGATCCGCCATTCATTCGCAACGGGCGTGCCTTACGTTCAGAGATATCGCCAGAGGCGGGCCGACGGCCGCTATCGCTGGACCGAGACTCGCGCCGAGCCGCTGCGCGACGAAGATGGCAGCATTCTCCAATGGTACGGCGTGAGCGTCGACATCCATGACCTGGTGACCACGCAAGCCGCGTTGCACGACCGGGAACGAGAGCTCTCGCAACTCGTCAACATGGTTCCGAGCTACCTCTGGCGGCTGTCTCCCAACGGTGAGCCGAGCTTCTTCAACAAGCGCCTGATAGATTTTCTCGGCCTGGACATAGCGGACGCGGAAAAGCCGGACACGAGCCGGCTGGCGGCCTTCATTGCCACCGTCGTCCATCCCGACGATGCAGCCAGCCTGAGGGAAGCACTCGACAGCTGCTTTGCCACCGGCGAGCGATTCTTCATGAAGTATCGCCTGCGCCGTGCCGATGGCGTTTATCGTTGGATGGAGGGCCGCGCGGAGCCGCTGCGGGACCAGGGTGGACGCATCGTCCAATGGTACGGCCTTACGCACGACATCGACGATCAGCTGCGCGTCGAAGAGGCGCTGCGCGAGAGAGAACGGGCTCTCTGGCAGCTCGTTGAAACGCTGCCGGCAATGATCGATTGCGCCGCGCCGGATGGCGAACCGATATATCGCAGCCAGCAGCTCCGCGAATTCCTCGGATACAATCTTGAGGAATTGGACGAAGCGGGAAAGTCCCGGCTGGCTGGCACACTCGACGCCGGTGTTCATCCCGACGACCTGACAGGTGTCAAAGAGAGATATGCCGATTGTCTGTCCACAGGCGAGCCGTATGCGCGACGGCACCGTCTGCGGCGCTTCGATGGTGAATATCGCTGGGTCGAGACGCGCGCCGCGCCGATGCGCAACGCTGAAGGCGCCATAGTGCAGTGGAACGTTATCTGCCTCGACATCGAAAATGAGGTGCGGACACAAGAGGAGCTTCGGCTGGCACAAGAGAGACTTGCGCGTGCGAGCCAGGCGGCGAGCCTTGCCGAACTCTCCGCATCCATCGCTCATGAGGTGAACCAGCCGCTGGCCGCCATCGTCGCCAACTCCAACGCATGCCACCGTTGGCTGTCCGCCGAGCCCCCGAACGTCGAGCGCGCGAAGATCACGGCCGAGCGTATCATCCGCGATGCCAACTCGGCGGCGGATGTCGTCAGCCGCATCCGTGCCTTGTTCAGACCTTCGCTTGAAATGAGAACCAGCACGCCGATCCCCAGCGTCGTTGCCGAAGCACGTGACCTTATGGCCGAGGAAGCCATGCGGCGTCGCGTTCGCATGGACATCGACGTCGAAAGCAACCTTCCGCTCGTTGCGTTCGATCGCGTCCAGATCCAGCAGGTCCTGGTCAACCTCATTCGCAACGGCATGGAGGCGATGGACACCACGGCGGGCGACAAGGTTCTTGCAATGCGCGTGCGCCGGATAGAGGACACGATCCAGACCGAGGTCCGCGACCGAGGCCCGGGTATCGAACGTCCCAACAAGATATTCGAGCCGTTCTTTACAACGAAAGGGAACGGAATGGGCATGGGGCTCGCGATCTCCCGTTCGATCATCGAGTCTCACGGCGGACGCCTTTGGGCGGAGAATAGCATGCCGCGTGGGGCGACATTCATCTTCACCCTCCCGGTTGAAGCGAAAGCTGCGCAATAACTGGCGGCGCTCAGTAAGCGCTTGGTTTTTGGCTCTCGGTGAAGGGGCGCCGCCGCCCCGTGCAATGCATGGATTTCCATGAGGTGCGGTTGGGGCGTGGCGGGATTAGGGTGGCGACGTGAGTCCGTCAGCCCAGTCCAGCTATCAAGAGCAAGTGCTACACGAAGCGCCGACAATCTCCAGAGTTTGTTTGTCCGTTAGGGGCACCCGATGACGATAGCGCCCAACTCACTTGGCGAGACCGATTCCAGCGCAACGCTCGCGTTAGCGCATGACTTGAACCGATCCGGACCGGGAAGTGGCCGACCTTTCGCGACGAGTGAACCGGGCCTGATTCGCGGCAACATGATCAGCGATCTTGGAAGAGGCAGGTTGTCGCGCGTCTGGTCGCACCGTCCCCAATTCCTGCATCTGGGGCTTTTTATTACGGCCTATGTCCTGGGCTGCGGCTTCGCCCAGTCGCTCGCAATCATACCTGGAACAGGGATTTCCATTTGGCCTCCGAGCGGGCTTTTCATCGCTACTCTTGTCTTCGCCTCCAGGTATAGCTGGCCGTGGTGGGTGCTGGGGGCCTGTGTGGCAGAACTGTTCAGCAACTTCTTGTGGTTCCACACTCCGCTGCCCGCAGCCTTCCTGATCTTTGCCGGCAACGCTCTTGAAGCGGTATCCGGCGCATGGCTTGTGAACCAGACCTGCAAGCGCCCAGTTCGGCTGGAAACGTTGCGGGACGTTCTCGCATTCGTCGTACTGGCCGCTGGAATTGCGCCAGTTGCAAGCGCAACGGTGGGAAGTGCGGCGCTTGCTTGGTTTGGCATACAATCGCAAACCTTTGTGACGGCTTGGCCGCTGTGGTGGATCGGAGACGCGACGGGAGTCCTGATCGTAGCGCCACTGGCGCTGGTCGTGTTCCAGAACTGGCGCGGCAAAGCGCAGCTCTCGGCAGCGCGATGGATGGAAGCTTGCGTCCTGGGGCTGATCTTTCTTGGTATCGCCGCCCTTTCCTTGAGCGGCTATCTGCCCTTCGCCTACATCATCATGCCGCCTCTTCTTTGGGCCGCGGTGCGTTTTGAGTTCAGAGGCGCCGCCGTAGCATTGACCGTCCTCGCTCTGATCACGGCGGTATTCACGATATCCGGCGCCAGCCAATTTGCCGGCGATCCCGAGTCCCAGAAGCACAACCAGATCATGCTGCAGCTTTTTCTGGCCATCTCTGCATTTTCGGCGCTCGTCGTGGCCGCCATTTCCAGGCAGCATCAGGCGGCGGTGCTCACTTTGCGCCAAAGTGTGGAGACCTTGCGGGAGCGGGAGCGAGAACTCTCGTTGCTGGTCGAAATGATCCCCGCTCACATCGCCCGCATGGCGCCCAACGGCGAACCAACCTTCTTCAGCAAGCGCACGACAGACTATATCGGCCTCAACGACATCGCGGACTGGGACGAGCCGGGCACGAGCCGCCTGGCGACCTTGGTCGCGGCAGCCGTCCATCCCGACGATGGACCCAGGATGAGAGAATGGCTCAGCCGCTCGCTCGCCACCGGCGAACCCTATCCCATAAGGTATCGCCTGCGTCGCGCGGACGGCGTGTACCGCTGGAGGGAGGGCCGCGCCGAGCCGCTGCGGAACCAGAGTGGGACGATCGTGCAATGGTACACGGCCAGCATCGACATCGACGATGAGGTGCGCGCGCAGGAGGCATTGCGCGACCGGGAGCGGGAGCTCTCACAGCTTGTCGACATGGTTCCGAGCCACGTTTGGCGCCTGACGCCGGACGGCGAGCCGACCTTTTTCAACAAGCGAATGGTCGACTTTCTCGGCCTTGACGTAACGGATTTGGACAAACAGGGCATCAGCCGGCTGGCGGCGATGATAGCGGCCATCGTCCATCCGGACGACGCAGCAGCATTCGGCGATACGCTCAGTCACTGCCTCGCCACCGGTGAGCGCTTCTCCATGAGGTATCGCTTGCGCCGCGCCGATGGCATCTATCACTGGATGTCGAGCCGGGCGGAGCCGATGCGCGATCACGCTGGCCTGATCGCGCAGTGGTACGGCCTCTGTCACGACATAGACGATCAGATGCAAGCCGAAGAGGCCCTGCGGCGGAGCGAATTGCAGCTTCAGCAGATGATCGACGCTGTGCCGGTCCGCATTTGGAGCGCGGTGCCGACCGGCGGGCCGGTCTACTTCAACAAGCGATACCAGGACCATTTCCGCGCCGTCATCGCCAATTTCGAAACACTCGGAGAGCCGCGCATCGAGGAATTGCTGCAAGAACTGGTTCATCCCGAAGATGCTCCCGAGGTGCTGCGCACGTTGCTGAGCTGTTTCGAAACAGGCGGCGGTTCCGCGATGCGGTTTCGCTGGCGCGAAACAGATGGCTATCGCTGGGCGGAGTGCAGGGTGGAGCCGCGGCGTGATGAAGACGGGGCGGTTGTGCAATGGTACGGGGTTTCCCTCGACATCGACGAAGAGGTGCGCGCCCAGGAAGCGCTGCGACAAGCCTCCGACAAACTCGCGCAAGCCACTCAGGCTGCAAGTCTCGCCGAGCTTTCCGCTTCGATCGCGCACGAGGTGAATCAGCCGCTGGCCGCGATCGTCGCCAATTCCCATGCATGCCACCGTTGGCTGTCCGCCGCCCCTCCGAACGTCGAACGCGCGAAGATTACGGCCGAGCGCATAATCCGGGACGCCAATTCGGCGGCGGACGTCGTCGGCCGCATCCGCGCGCTGTTCAAGCAATCCACCGAGACGAGGACCAATGCGACGCTCAGCAGTGTCATCACAGAGGCACGCGACCTCGTGGCCGAGGAAGCGATGCGGCGGGGCGTTCGCACCAGCGTTGATGTCGGAAGCGACAGTCCGCTAGTCGCGTTCGATCGCGTCCAAATCCAGCAGGTTCTGGTCAATCTCATCCGCAACGGCATGGAGGCGATGGACTCTGGTGCGGATGACGGAGTTATCAGCATCCGCGTGCGCCATATCGGGGATGTTGTCCAGACCGAAGTCAGAGATCGCGGCCGGGGCATCGAGTTTCCCGACCGGATATTCGAACCGTTCTTTACCACGAAAGAGCAAGGGATGGGCATGGGACTAGCGATCTGCCGTTCGATCATCGAGTCGCACAGCGGGCGTTTATGGGTCGAGAAGAACGAACCACGTGGAGCGACGTTTATCTTCACGTTGCCGATTGAAGCGAAAGCGGCGTCATGACGACGGACGGCCAAATTGTCTTCATCGTAGATGACGATGAACGCATTCGGGAGGCGCTCAGCGAGCTGCTGGCTGCACACGGCATGTGTGCCGTAGCGTTCGGATCGGCGGGCGATTATATCCGCGCTGACAAGCCGGACGTCCCTGCCTGCCTCATCCTCGATATCGAGTTGCCGGATATTAACGGCCTCGATCTGCAGCGGCAGATTGCCGAGGGCGATCATCCACCGATCGTTTTCCTGACGGGACATGGCGATATCCCGTCCTCGGTGCGTGCGATCAAGCACGGCGCCGTGGATTTCCTGACTAAGCCCTTCAGCGATGCAGACCTCATGGCCGCAATCCATGCGGCGATTGCCCAGGATCGGGTACAGCGATCGGAGCGCGCCGAGCTGGGCGTGTTGAAGCAACGTTATCTCGAGCTGACGCCGCGCGAACGTGAGGTGCTGCCGCTGGTGGTCAGCGGTCTGCTCAACAAGCAGGCGGCCGCTGAACTGGGGATCAGCGAAGTTACGCTGGAAATTCATAGAAGGAACGTCATGCAGAAGATGGTCGCGGCGTCGCTCGCCGACCTCGTTCGCATCGCCGAGCGATTGGGAATACCGATCACGCACTCGCGCCGGGCAGGGGGGAACTGAGGGTGAGCAAGCGGAGGCCTGTCGTGGCGATTGTCGACGATGACCCAAGGCTGCTCGAGTCGCTGGAGGACCTTCTGGAGTCCGCCGGCTATGTGGCCCGCAGCTTCTCGTCGGCAGGGTCGTTACTGGTCAGCGGCCTGTCTGGATTGGACATGCTTATCACCGACATCGGGATGCCCGGCATGGACGGCTTTGAACTTCGCGACTTGGTCAAGAAGGCGCGTCCGGATCTGCCTGTGTTCCTGATCACCGGCCGCCACGAGATAGTGGATCAGCACCGCGCCAAGGGCATTGGCAGGCTTTTCCGCAAGCCGTTCGATGGCCAGGCACTGCTTACGGCGATCGGCGACGCTTTGCGCAACCCAGAAACGGAGGCTAAACATGAGAGTTGACCAATTGCCCTTACCGAGATCGACGCCGTCATCACAGCAGCGAAGGGCTGAAGCCGAGCAGCCGCTGGTCATCATTGTCGATGATGATGCCTCTGTTCGGGAGGCGCTGTCTGAATTGATCCTGTCGGCGGGTTTCCTGCCGGTGTGCTTTACCTCAACCCGTGAATTGCTTGACGCCGACGTGTTGGAGAGCCCCGGCTGCTTGATCCTCGACGTGCGCATGCCAGGGACGAGCGGTCTCGATCTGCAGCACCATCTTGCGAAAAACGGCAACCCCAAACCCATCATCTTCCTGACCGGGCATGGCGACATCCCGATGACTGTCCAGGCGATGAAGGCCGGCGCCGTGGACTTTCTCACCAAACCGGTGCGGGATCAGACGCTGCTTGACGCTGTGATCGCCGGCATTGCGGTGGATGCCAAGCGGCGGGCGGATGCCGTGATCGTCAAGCGCAACATCGAGCGCGTCGAGACGCTGACGCCGCGCGAGCGCGAGGTCCTGCGTGAAGTGGCGCGCGGGCGCCTCAACAAGCAGATCGCCTTCGACCTCGGCATCAGTGAAGTGACGGTCAAGCTTCACCGCGGCAATGTCATGCGCAAGATGGAAGCCGCTTCCATCGGTGAGCTGATCCGGGCGTGGGAAACGCTGCCCGCGCCGATGCGCGAGGTCTAGAATTTGGCACAAGCCGATCCATGCCCCATCCAATAGGATCGCCCGGCGCGCCGGGCCATTTCAGGTGCTTTCTCAGCGCGCCCAGGCCTTCCTGCCTGTTGATACGCTCGTCCTGCTGCGGGTGATCCTGATGTACATCGGTGGTCCTGTTTGGTGTTTCGCGGCAAGGCCCGCGCCAAACATCGGTTACTACTGAGCGGCGCTCTTTGGCAGCGCCAGCCTGACCGAAAAACGCGCAACATTTCATGCAACAGCAACTGACGCCGGCCATGCCGCGTCGGTCCCCGCGCCGCTACCCAAGCCTAATTGACGTGTGTCTATAAGAGCTTGCCTTAGCCCGGCCCTATCTTCGGCGTGCCTGCCCTGCACCTTGGCATCGTATGACAGATGCCTCCGTAGAGTAGGTTCGCGGCCCGGATCGGTGCATCCTGTTCCTCGCAAGCCATCACGACCGTCGCGTTTCTACCGCTCCTCGCTCGCTCCTCCCCGAACGCGACCGCTCAGGCCGACTCGACGGTCGTGATGGTGAGCAGGACGTTCAAAGCACATGGATGGACACGATGAACAAAGACGGACTTTTCTCCGTCGGCGGATCTCGCCGCGATGTCATGTTGGCAGGCCTGATCTCTACGGCAGCCGCCGGACTGCCCCGCGCTGCTTCGGCAACGAGCCGAAAACAAAACCTTCCCTCTTCCCCCTCAATCAAAGGAACCAAGACGATGAGCACCATCACGACCAAGGATGGCACCGAAATCTACTACAAGGATTGGGGCAAGGGTCCTGTCGTCACGTTTTCGCACGGCTGGCCGCTGAATTCCGACGCCTGGGACGGCCAGATGCTCTTTCTTGCCCATAACGGCTTTCGCGTCGTTGCGCATGACCGGCGCGGCCATGGCCGATCGAGCCAGGCCACGTCCGGCAACGACATGAACGGCTATGCGGACGATCTTGCAGCCGTGATCGAGGCGCTGGATCTCCGGAACGCCACGCTGGTCGGCCATTCGACCGGAGGAGGCGAGGTTGCTCGCTATATCGGACGGCACGGGACGAAGCGGGTGGCCAAGGCTGTTCTTATCGCCGCTGTTCCGCCGATCATGGTGAAGACGCCGGCCAATCCGGAAGGCCTGCCGATCGAGGTATTCGACGGCATAAGGGCTGGCCTCGTCAAGGATCGGTCGCAGTACTACCGGGACCTCGCACCGTTGTTTTATGGCGCGAACAGGCCAGGCGCCAAGGTTTCCCAGGGGACTCTGGATCAGTTCTGGCTCTGGAGCATGCAGGCGGGTCTCGTGAACGCGTACGAAAGCGTCAAGGCGTTCTCCGAGACCGATTTTACCGAGGACCTCAAGAAATTCGACGTACCAACCCTCGTCCTGCATGGCGAAGACGACCAGATCGTCCCCGTCAAGGACTCGGCAGTCAAGTCGGCCCGATTGATCAAAGGCGCAAAGGATATTTATTACCCCGGCGCGCCCCACGGGATCACGGCCACGCACCAAGATCAGGTCAATGCTGACCTGCTCGCCTTCATCAAAGGATAGCTTCTGTCGGCTCATGTCCCGGATTGTGGAACCGAACCACTGCGCCATCGAGCTGGAGCGCTGGCAGGGGCGCGAAACATATGCTGCGCCACGGCTGCCACTCGGGCAACTGCGCCTGTGCAGCCCGGAGGCGATCGCCGGCGTTCGACACTACGTCGCGCTGTCGGGGGTCGCCGCCGCGCGCTTGTTCTGCCTTGATGGCCAAAGCGCTCTCCAAGACGTCAAACTGGCTAAGCACCGGGAGTTTATCAATCGCTAGCCGTTTGCGATTGCCGCTCATTTTGGCGGTCTCAATTAGGCGTGAAATTTTCTTGGCCAGCAGTTGCGACTATCGCAGCAGCACCGGCGCTATTTTTCGAAGGCAGGAACGAAATGGGCGTACTCTTGGGCAAGATCGCGGTGGTCACCGGCGGGAACAGCGGGATCGGACTATCGGCTGCAAAAATCTTTGCGGCCGAGGGCGCGCAAGTCGTCATTACAGGCCGCCGGCGGCAGGCGGTCGAGGAAGCGGTCGCACAGATCGGGGCAGGCGCGCTGGGCATTCAGGGAAATGTGGCCGAGGTGTCGCACCATGACGAGGTAGCGCAACAGATCCGTCAGAGGTTCGGGGCGCTCGACATCTATATGGCGAACGCCGGCATAAACACCATCACGCACTCGGCCGACGTCTCCGAGGCGGAATATGATGCGCAATTTGCCGTCAATACGCGAGGCGTCTTCTTCGGCGTCCAGAAGCTGATTCCGATCATGCGGAATGGCGGCGCAATCATCCTCACAGGCTCGCTGGCCAGCGAGAAGGTTCTGGACGGTCATGCTGTTTACGCGGGCTCGAAGGCGGCCATAAATGCCTTTGCGCGCGCTTGGGCGATCGAACTGAAGTCTCGCGGCATCCGGGTCAACGTGCTCAGCCCAGGTCCGGTGGATACGGCTATTCTCGATAAGCTAGGCATACCGTTTGAGCAGCGCGGGCTGTTTGAAAAGGCGATGGCAGAGGCAATACCCCTGGGCCGGATGGGGCAGCCGGAAGAGCTGGCAAAAGCCGCCCTGTTCCTTGCCTCGGACGCGAGCAGTTTCGTAACGGGCATCAATCTGCGGGTCGACGGCGGGATGGCAGTGCTCTGAGCCACGACTGCGATGTCGTCGCGCCAATAGACTTCCGAATAAATGGCTGAGCAATCGGTCATCCTCAAGACGATTTTCCGGGAAGCTGCCGCACGAGTCGCGCCAAATAGGTCGGAGGCGAGACGTTTTGTCGACGTGCCGCAAATTGAGCCACGTAAGCAGCAAGTCGCATTGCAGGGATCGACGCGCAAGAGAGAAGTCGGCTCGCCGATACGGCGGAAGGACCGAGGTCTCGCCCCGGTCCTTCAATTTTCTGTAGGTCGGGATCAGTGACCCCAGATGCCCTGGCCATATTCATCGTTGGGAACAGTCGGCTTGCGTACGGTTTTCGGCACCCCGATATCATTGTTCATTTTTTTGATCGAGGATGTATACATGTTGTAAGACGCAGTCGCAGGCTGCTGGGATCCGTTTGATCCATAGTGGTCGCTTCCGGCAGTGGCGCTTCCTGCTGTAATAACAAGCACGGCGACAGCAAGGACTGTCATTTTCATTTCAGTAACTCCATTGATGGCTTGGATGGTATTCACCCATACAAATATAAATGTCGTGACGCAGCGACACGATCAGACGGTCCGGCTGTTTGATCCATACGAAGGCATTGGGCGATTCAGGCCGAAGGCCAGGGACTATGTCGTTGACGAGAGGAGGCTTTGCGGCGCGCCCTCAGTGTCTGTTCCGGCGACCGCCGACAATGCACACCCGGCATAGATACCTCAATTTGCTGCAGGGCACCTGATCTCCCCGGTGACCTACCCTGCACCTTGGCATTGTATGACAGACCCTTCCGCACAATAGGTTGGCGGGCCGCGTCGGCGCATTCTCCTGAGCATTGGTCACCACAGGCGACACGGGAGAAAGCAAATGCGAAACATAACTCGAGTCCTGGCCCTCACCGCAGCGCTTGCCGCGTCGGGCGGCGGGATGGCGCAGGCCGCGAATTCTCAGCCCAAGCCGACGATCGTACTGGTGCACGGCGCCTTCGCGGAATCGTCGAGCTGGGATGCAGTCATCACCAAGCTCAGCAAAGACGGTTATGTGGCGATAGCCGCAGCTAATCCGCTCCGCGGCGTTGCCAGCGATGCGAAAGCAGTCTCAGCCATCGTCCGGTCGGTTTCCGGGCCGGTCGTGCTGGTGGGGCATTCCTATGGCGGGCCCGTCATCACCGAGGCCGCCAATGGCAATCCCAATGTGAAGGCGTTGGTCTACGTGGCGGGTTTCGCGCCCGATACGGGCGAATCGAGCCTTACGTTGTCCAGCATGTTTCCCGGTAGCACCTTGGGGAGCGCGCTTGCTCCAGTCGTGTTGCCGGACGGCGGACAAGACCTCTTCATCGAGCCGGCCAAGTTCCGCGCGCAGTTCGCCGCCGACGTTCCGCAAGAGCAGACTTTGCTGATGGCTGCCACTCAACGCCCTGTTGCGCAGGCGGCTCTGGCTGAAGCCTCGGGCGTCGCCTCATGGAAGACGCTGCCGTCCTACATGATCTACGGCTCGGATGACCGCAACATCCCGGCAGCCGTCATGAGCTTCATGGCCAAGCGTGCGCACGCGGTAAAGACCGTCGTCATCGAGGGTGCGTCCCACGCGCTCATGGTTTCGCATCCCGACGAGGTCACGTCACTCATCGAGGATGCTGCTGCATCGGTCAGTCAGTAGCAGGCCGGAAACGCCCAGCATCCGATCGAGCAACGAAAATAGACACGCAACACCAGGAGACCAGACATGAAGTTCGTCGTCATCGGCGGAACCGGGCTGATCGGTTCAAAGACCGTGGAGAGACTGCGAAACAAAGGCCACGACGTACTTGCGGCGTCGCCGAATTCGGGCGTCAACACCGTTACGGGAGAGGGTCTGGCGGCCGCGCTTGCCGGTGCGCAGGTCGTCATCGACCTCGCGAACTCGCCGTCGTTCGAGGAAAAGGCTGCCCTGGAGTTCTTCTCGGCATCCGGGCGTAATCTTTTTGCCGCCGAAACGGCCGCCGGCGTCCGTCATCACGTGGCGCTGTCGGTCGTCGGTACCGACCGGCTGCAGGGCATGGGCTATTTCCGCGGCAAGTTGCTTCAGGAAAAGCTGATCAGGGAGTCCGGAATTCCCTACACCATCGTTCACGCCACTCAATTCTTCGAATTCACCGCCGCCATCGCAAACACGGGCGCCGTCGGGGATACCATTCATATGTCGCCGGCCTACTTCCAACCCATGGCGGCTGATAATGTTGCCGATGCGATGGCGGACGTCGCGCTTGCCGCGCCGTTGAACGGCATGATCGAAATTGCCGGCCCGGAGCGTGTTCGCATGAGCGAACTTGTCGAGCGCTTCCTGAAGGCCACCAAGGACCCGCGCAAAGTCGTCCCGGATCCCGGCGCGCTCTACTACGGCCAAGTGGCAATCGACGATCGAACGCTGGTGCCCGGCGAGAACGCGCGCATCGGCGCCGTGCGTTTCGATGATTGGCTCAGCCGATACACACCACCGAAGTAAGTAATCATCGGATAGGCCCGCCATTCGCACAACAAGGAGACCAGACATGATCAAAACACTTCTCTGCGCCGCGCTCACCGCCGCTTCCGTCACCGCAGCAATGGCCAATGACGCCGCCAGCGTGAAGCTTGTCTACGACCAGGCTCTGCCAAACGTGCCCGGCAAGAGCATGAAAGCCGTGCTCGTCGAGTACGCGCCTGGGGGTACGTCGCCGGCTCATACCCATCCCAAATCCGCGTTCATCTATGCCACGGTCCTGCAGGGGGCGATCCGAAGCCAGGTCAATGACGGGCCGGTGAAGACTTATCGCGCCGGCGAGAGTTTCTCGGAATTCCCTGGCGACCGTCATGCCGTCAGCGAAAACGCCAGCAAGACGGAAGGCGCTCGTCTGCTTGCTATTTTCGTCGTCGACACCAGCGAGACGGAACTGACGACGAACGCGAAATGAAATCGTAGCCCCCAGGACCATCGGGGCGTACGCGAAGGGACGGTCAGTGACATGAATTCGATCGCCATCCGCACACTTGCGGGGATTTTGGTCCCCGATACTCCGCTTGTTGGCCGAGCGATCGAACATGCCCGCGCTCGATGTGAACCCTACCTGTTCAACCACGTGGTCCGATCCTGGCTTTTCGCGGCCCGGATCGGACAGATTCAGAATATCCAGCACGACGCGGAGGTTGTTGCGGTTGCAACCCTGTTGCATGACGTCGCGCTCAATGAGGACTTCGCCGGGCCGCGCCGTTTCGAAGTGGAAGGCGCCGATCTCGCCCGCGCCTTCGTTCGGGAGGGCGGCTTCGACGAGCGGCGCGCCCAATTGATCTGGGACAGCGTCGCCCTCAACTCGACGCCGTCGATTGGCCTCTACAAGGAGGCTGAGGTGGCGCTGTGCACAGCCGGCATCTGCCTCGATGTCGTCGGCTTGCAATACAGCCTCGTTTCGTCAGCCGAGATTGCAAAGATCGTTGGCGAATTTCCGCGCCTCGGGATGAAGCGGCGGATGACGCGATGCTTTTGCCATATCGCCGAGATCAGGCCCGAAACCACCTACGACAACTTTGCCCGGGACTTCGGCGAGCGCTTTGTTTCAGGCTACAAGGCGACTTCGGCAGTTGATCTTGTGATGAACGCTCCCTTTGAAGAGTGAACGCAGTTTCGATCCAGGTTCTATCGACACCGGTCGGTTCAGCCTTGCCCTTCAAGTGACCCAAACGCTGTGCGTCTGTCGGATGCATGCGGCAAAGCGAATTGCCGAGGGCAGCGGTCAGGTGCCAATTTCCACCTCCTATACTTCGGTTTAGGCGCCCCAGCCCAATCGAGTGGCAATACATATCATCGGCACGATAGCAACAGTTCCTCTCATCGGTCATCCTTACGCTGCAATGGATTGCAAACACCTCAAGGAGATAAGTAATGAATATTGCAGCGCCACCGGTCGCTCCGAAAGGAAAAGCCGTCGCCCAACGCGCGAGTTATGCGGAGCAGTCGCCGGAACTTCTAAAGAAATTTATTGAATTTCTTGGTGCGACGCGAGAGGGGTCGATCGAAGAGCCAATCCGCGACCTTGTTGCAGTCCGAGCCGCGCAGCTGAACGGGTGCACCTTCTGCCTCGATATGCACGTCAAACAGGCGAAGATCCATGGCGAGCGCGAACTGCGCCTTTACCACCTGGCAGCCTGGCGGGATTCGACCTTGTTCGTTCCTCGCGAGCGCGCAGCCTTGGCATGGACGGAAGTCTTGACCAAGCTGCCCGAGCAGGGTGTCCCCGACGAGATCTACGATCGAGTCAGGTCGCAGCTTTCCGAGAAGGAAATCTCCGATCTGACCTTCGTTGTCATGGCGGTCAACTCTTGGAACCGTCTGAATATCGGCTTCAAACCCGTCCCGGGCTCGGGCGATGCGAAGTTTGGCCTGAGCAAAGCAGCACTGAGCTAATCTTTGGAATGGGTCAGAATGGCGCTTGTTTGCGCGCCATTCTGACCGGCCGGACGAAGGCGCCGAGCTCGGCAACCAACACTGGAACCGATCCCAGCCCCGCGGCCGCGGCCGCGAGGCGCTCTCAGGAGGGCGTCATGCGAATTGACAATCTGCATCCAGTAATATCGGCCCGTCTCATGGTGGTCGATGTCGACGCTCCACTCCGCAGTGCGGCACTCTCACTTTCCAGGCCCGCAATAGGCCTGGTCGTGGTGTGCCACGGCAGTGGGGAGGCGGCAGGCGTGCTGAGCAAGTCCGACCTTGTCCGCCATCTGGCGAATTCAGGGCCAACAGAAGCGCCGATTGCGGCTTTGATGAGCAGGTCCATCGTGTCCTGTGGTCCCGATGATGATCTTCATTCAGTCTGGCAGACCATGGCCGCGCAAGGCCTGCAGAATGTGCCGGTGCTCGGGGCCGACTCGAAACCGCTAGGCGTCCTCGATATCCGTGATGCGATGAAGGCGCTCTTCAAACAAGAGGAACTGCAGGAACGGCTGCTTGCCAACTACATCAGCGGGATCGGCTATCAATAGAGCATCGTCTCGCGATTGAATATACGGAAGTATGTATCGGCGTCTTCTTAGATATAATGGAAAATAAAAGCCATAAATTATAGCGTGTTGAAGCCAATAGGTGCCGACTTAGCCAGCGGGGAACGAAATGTTTCGTCCGGACATAAAAGAAGATGTCTTCGACGGCCCGCCCGATGGCCCTGGAAGTGGTATGTCCGTGCAAATGTCGACGGCCGGCATCGTCCATGACCTGGGCAATCTCATTCAGGTCGCCTCGTCGGCGTTGAACCACCTGGCCCGCGATCCGAGCATCCAAGCGGCTCCGGCGCTCGGGCCTGTAATAGCCGGCGCCAAGACGGCTTTGGAGCGGGCTGGTGGCCTTGTCCGGCAAACCATCAGCCTGGCCCGAGAGAGCCACGCGGAAATCGAATACACAAACGTAGGTGCTTGCCTGGCTGAGATCGAAACCCTCGTACGGAGCGCCTTGGATGCCAATTTCGGTCTTGAGCTTCGGGTTGGGTCCGACCTGCCTTTGGTGAGATGCGATCGCTTTGGATTGCAAAATGCGGTTCTGAATCTTCTGTTCAACGCGCGCGATGCAATGCCTGACGGCGGTTTCATCTCGATCGATGCCGGCTTGGCCTCTGAAAACTCTGCCGCCGGTCAGGTAGACATCCGCGTCGCGGACAACGGTATCGGGATGACCAGCGAGACGATGGTCTGCGCCTTCGATCCGTTCTTCACCACCAAAAGCGAAGGCCTCGGCGGCGTCGGTTTGCCGATGGTGAAGCACTTTGCCGAGCAATCAGGCGGAAGCATCGATATTCAGAGCACACTTGGGGCAGGCACGACCGTCACTCTGCGGTTGCCTGCGATGCGATAGCGGCCCGCCAATCTGCCTCCGGTGACAAACGTGACATACAATCGAGAGATAAAGATGGATGCACAAGTCGTCGAAAACGTCCAACAGCACCGTTTCGAGCTGCCGATCGCCGGCGATATGTTTGCGGCGGCCTATTATCGGCTCGAGGGCGGGAAGGTTGCGCTGATACACACCGAAGTCCCGTCGGAATTTTCCGGACAAGGGATCGCGTCGCAATTGGCCCAAGGAACCTTCGAACTGCTCCGCAAGACCGGCCGTAAAGCGATCTTGAAATGTCCCTTCATGAGCCGCTTTTTCGCCAAGCACCCGGACTATGCAGATGTCGTCGGCGGCTAGTCATGGGCACGAATGTTGAGGGTTTCCCAAGGATCTATCCAAATGCCTGACGAGTATGATTTGCAGAGATTCGTCAGCGCACAGGATCCGGTCTACGACGACGCGCTGGCCATTCTACGTCGAGGGATGATGTGCACTCCCTACATGGAGTTCATCTGCCCAAGGTTGGCCACAAGGCGAAGTGGTACAGCGCCTGAGCCATATGCAATCACATCGCTCGACGAAGCCAGCGCCTATCTCTCGTTTCCGATCCTCGGAGGCCGTTATCGGGAATGCGTTGGCACCCTGCAACGGCTCTCCGGCCTAAGCGCTCGCGCTGTCTTCGGTGACGTTGATGCGAAGAAGTTGCACGCGTCCCTCACGCTGTTTTCCGAAGCAAGCAACGACGAGTTCCTGCTCGAGACAATCTTCGACGTCTGGTTCGACGGTTTGCTCGATGAGGAAACGATGAACGATCTCTACTTGATGTCGTAGTGGTCTGCCTGCGCCACCCGGCGTAAAGCTGTCGCGGCGCTGAGGTCACCATCCGCTGCCTTATCCCTCACACGCTGCATCTGGTAGAGGCATGAGCTCGTGCTCTCCCGGCACGCCGGGGAAGCGGCGTTCGCGCCAATCCGCCTTTGCCTGCTCGATCCGTTCGGCTGAAGAGGAGACGAAGTTCCAATAGATACGACGTGGCTCGGCCAGGGGCTCACCTCCTATCAACATCAGTCTCGCCGCATGGAAGGCAGGCGCCTGCAGCACAATCTCAGCGCCGGGCGCCAGAGCTACTAATTCGGCCTCATGAAACGTACCGAGTTGGCCGACAATTCCAACCTCACCGGCGACGATGTAGATCGCACGCTCACGGTGTTCGGGTTTCACCTGGTAGCGCGCACCGCTCGTGAGCACAATTTCGGCATAGACCATGTCGGAGAACGTCCTTACCGGCGAGACCAACCCGTCGGACGCGCCGGCGATCAACGTAAACTCGACGCCGTCGGCACAGATCCTCGGTATTTCGGGAGCGCCAAAATGTGCGACGTCGGCGGCAATTTCTTCATAGCGGGAGGGGAGGGCGATCCAAGCCTGAGCGCCGAAGAGATTGCTTGCCGACGCCCGGACTTCCGGTGGCGTGCGCTCGGAATGGACGATGCCCGACCCGGCCGTCATCCAGTTGACCTCGCCAGGACGGATGGTCTGCACTTTTCCCAAATTGTCGCGATGGACGATCTCGCCATCGATCAGGTAGGTCACGGCCGCAACGCCGATATGCGGATGCGGTCCCATATCGAAACCGTGACCTGCGTCGAATATAGCGGGGCCGAAATGGTCGAACAGGATGAAGGGCCCGATCATCAGGCGATCCGAGGACGGCAATACGCGCCTTATCTTCAGTCCGTCCGCAAAATCACGGATAGCTGGCTGGATGAGTGTATCGATGCCTGTGATACCGCTTTGGCGGATGGTCATGGATCTCTGTCCTTCTGCATGCCTTGTCAGCCAGGTGCTCGAACGCGCTTGAACGAAGCGGCTCGAAAGACTGTCTGAATGGCTTTGAGGAGCGCGAATTTGGAGCTCGCGTGGTGCTGTCCGGCGATGCCGCTTTCATTAAAAGCCGACACCCTCATCGACAGGATCGCGGCAAGATCTTCGGCCATTTCGGGCCTGTCGTGCAGCAGCGGCGCAAAGCTTTCCTGGTCTATGTCGTAAACCGTGACAGGGGTCATTGCCCGCAAACTCGACATCTCGCCAATACCGGCGAGCAAGCCGGTCTCGCCGAAGAAATCGCCAGGTGCAAGCCGGGAGATCTCCTGCAGTTGATCATCGTCCTCGCCAATTTGCCGGACGATGACGCCCGTCCGAACGATCATGAGCGACGGCAGCATCTCTCCCTGTCGTGCGATGATTTCGCCCTTATGGTAGGTGCGAACCGAGGCCGCTTTGGCGAGCGAACCCTGCTCGGTATCCGTTAGCGCCGAGAATACCGGTATGGAATTGATGAGTTCGATCGGGGTGAAGCCTTGGGAGGCCGTCGTCTCGTGGCCCGGCCGGTTGGTCATGGCAATCGAGCCTGAAAATGGCTCCGCCAGCAGCATGCCGGTCGACTTTGAATGGCGATAAATGAGATCGAAGATTTCGTTCCGAGCGGCACTTCGCTGGTCGATACTTGCGACGCGAAAAAACAACTCGATCTCGATAGCTGTGGCATCCAGGCTTCTGATGGTGACCGAAGGCGAAGGGTCCTGGAGGATCGAATTGCAGCTCAGCAAGACAGTGCGCATGAGGTCTACGATGATCGCCGGCGTCTTCGTTGGCGCCACCTTGACGGTTACGGCAAGTCCATGGCTCTCGTCCGGACCGCTTAGATTTGTTACCCCGATCTTGGCGAGAAGGCTGTTTGGCAGCGCCACGACATTGTGTGTCGGGGTCAGAAGTTGGGTCGACCGCCAATTGGTCTCGATAACGCGGCCTTCGGTTCCGTCGCCCAGAATGATCCAGTTTCCAAGCACGTAAGGGCGGCCGAGGTTAAGCGCGATCGCCGAAAATACGTCACCAAGCGTATTCTGGAGCGCCAGTCCCAGGATGACGGCAAACACGCCCGACGTGGCAATGAGCGTTCCGACCGGCACTGCAAAGACAAACGCCAGGATCGACAGGAACATTCCAGCGTAGACGACACCGACCACGACGTCCTGCAGGAGACGTGCCTCGCGCGGCTTTCGCTCGAAGACGAGATAGATACGGACAAATCCGATCAGCGCCCAGGCAAGGTGAACCCACCAGAGCAGCTTGACCGAGCCGATGAGGATCGCTCCTCCGGTTGTCTCGTTGTCCCCTGCGGCCTCGTACGGCACGACGCGCAGGTGGAGAACCATGGCCGACATCGCGACGAAAAAGGCGAGTTGGACGACCAGCTTCGCATTGGCGAAGCGTCTGGGGATGAGAGACCAAACGACGATCCCGGCGAGGCCGAGCAACACGATGTAGACCAGAGGAGAGTTCCACCAGTTCATGAACGATCACCGCGATGCCCGGTTCAACGTTTGGTCTCCGGCCCGGCGATCGGGCCTCTGGCGCTGGCCTTGTCTTTTTCGAGAACTGCTTCGGTGATCGAATTCGGCAGCCGTCGCGGCTTTTCGATCAGCCCGAGCACCGGCATGGCGATGATGAAGAACGCAAAATAGTAAAGCGTCGCCAGTTGGGACATGACGACGTATGCGCCTTCCGCCGGCCGGGAGCCGAGCCAGCCGAGAAAGAGGGCATTGGCAACGAACAGCCAGAAGAGCACCCTGTACCAGGGCCGATAGACCGCCGAGCGCACCTTCGAGGTGTCGAGCCACGGCACCAGGAACAGCACGGCGATCGAGCCGAACATCGCGAGCACGCCGCCGAGCTTGGAATCGATCGGCCCGATATTGAAGGTGATGGCCCGCAGGATCGCGTAAAACGGCAGGAAGTACCATTCCGGCACGATGTGGGCCGGCGTCTTCAGCGGATTGGCGATGCTGTTGTTGTCGGGATGGCCGAGGTAGTTCGGCAGGTAGAAGACGAAATAGGCGAAGAAGAACAGGAACACGAGGATGCCGAAGGCATCTTTGACGGTGGCATAAGGCGTGAAGTCCACGACATCGGTTTTCGATTTGACTTCGATGCCGGTCGGATTGTTCTGGCCGACGACGTGAAGCGCCCAGATATGCAAGGTCACCACGCCCACAAGCACAAATGGCAGCAGGTAATGCAGCGCAAAGAAACGGTTCAGCGTCGGATTATCGACCGCGAAGCCGCCGAGCAAAAGCTGCTGGAGCCAGTCGCCGATCAGTGGGACGGCGGTGAAGAAGCTGGTGATGACAGTAGCGCCCCAGAACGACATCTGTCCCCAAGGCAGCACGTAGCCTATGAAGGCCGTCGCCATCATCAGCAGGAGGTTGGTGCAACCGAGCACCCACAGCAGCTCACGCGGCGCCTTGTAGGAGCCGTAGTAAAGCCCGCGGCAGATGTGGATGTAGACGGCAATGAAGAAGAACGACGCGCCGTTGGAATGGAGATAGCGCAGCAGCCAGCCCGAATTCACGTCGCGCATGATCTGCTCGACCGAGTTGAAGGCCAGCCCCGTATCAGGGGCGTAATGCATCGCAAGCACGATGCCGGTCAGGATCTGTGAAACCAGCATGATCGTGAGAATACCGCCGAACGTATAGGCATAGTTCAGGTTGCGCGGGACGGGATAGACGATGAAGCTGTCATAGACCAGCCGCGGCAGCGGCAGGCGGGCGTCGAACCAACGTTCGATTCTGGTTTTGGGCGTATAGGTCGAGTGTTTGCCGCCGCTCATCGAAATGCCCCCTGCCTCAGCCGATACGGATCTTGGTGTCGGAAACGAATTGGAACACCGGCACCGCCATGTTCTCGGGTGCCGGCCCCTTCCGGACGCGGCCGGCGGTGTCGTATTGCGAACCATGGCAGGGGCAGAACCAGCCGTCGAAATCGCCTTCCTGACCATGCGGGATGCAGCCAAGATGGGTGCAGACCTGGATCATCACCACCCAGGCTTCCTTGCCCGGCATAGTTCGATTGGCGTCGGTTGCCGGCGCATCGGCCGGCAGGTTGGCGTTGCGGGCAATTGGATCCTTGAGCTCGGCGAGACTGACTGCCTGGCCGTCCTTCCTCTCTTTTTCGGTGCGGTTGCGCACGACAACCGGTTTGCCGTGCCAGTCGATGATCAGCGACGTTCCCGGCGTCAGCGAGGAGACGTCGACCTCGATCGCGGCGGGCGCCTCGACGCGCAATGTGTGCTCGGCTGTGGAGGTTTCGGAAAGGTCGGCCATGATGGCGACTCCTATTGTCGGAAGCTGCGTCATCGCGTTGGTGGCAATCGAGCAAAAGCAGACCACGGCTTTCGCGTTTCCAGTCTGCTCGGGCCGCGCGGAATATGCCGGCCGTGGCCGGGTGTGAGCCATCGTGCCAACGGCACGTGCGTCCAATACTTTCGTTTAGGATTTCCTGAGCGAAGGACTGGCCGGGCTGGCGATGATGCCATCATGGAAGGTTCTGGATTCCTCCAGATAACCGTTGGCCGCTGAGCTGGCATACGTCCCGGCATTGCGCACAGCGATCCCGAACTTCACCCGACCATACCTCGGCATAGGCACGTCTAGCTGTCGGTGTCGTAGTCGTCGTCTCCGCCAAGTGCGAGTTTCTGGAGCGGTTGTCTCGCGTGGCGCGGGGCAGGTTTTCCGCTCGGCGACGACCAATTGCGGGATTCAATCGGGTTCAGAAAGGGAAAAGCGGTGAAACTCTACTACAGCCCTCTCGCCTGCAGCCTGGCGGACCACATCGCTCTGGAAGAGGCCGGTGTTTCCTTCGAGCGCGAAAGTGTGAACCTCAAGACCAAACGGACAGGCTCCGGGGATGATTTCACTACCGTCACGCGCAAGGGCTATGTTCCAGCCCTCGTGCTGGATAGCGGCGAAACGCTGACGGAAAATATCGCCGTCCTCGACTGGATTGCGTCGCAATACCCGCCACTGGCAGTGGCGGGGCCGTTGGGCCGTACCCGCCTTCTCGAAGCGCTGACCTACGTCTCAACTGAAATACACCGAAGCTTCAAGCCGATGTGGCACCAAAGCAGCGATGCCGAAAAGGCCAGGGCGAGCGCGACGATTACGAGCCAACTCGAGTTCGTCGCTGACGGGCTCGAGACCGACTATCTGTTCGGCGACAAGCCCAGCGTCGCGGATTTTTATCTTTTCGTGATGCTGCTTTGGGCGGCCCGCTTCCAAGTCCCTGTTCCCGCGCCTTTGCAAGCCCTTCGCGTCCGAATGGCTGCCCGACCGGCCGTGCGCATCGCAATGGATCGTGAGGGCCTCGTCTGAAGCCGAGGGCGACTTCGAGCATAAGACCAGATGCAACATGTCCTCTCGCCCAAACAGAAGATCAGGAGTCATTCTCATGCTGCCGTTCCTGCGGATGCTAAATCTACATCCAGCCGCTTCCAAGCGCGGGGACGGCCTAGGTCTCGAATTTCTGAAGAGGGAAATCGAGGAAACGCTTGACCTGACCGGCATTCAATCAGAGTTCGCCGCACTGCCTCCTGGCCGAGTGTTACAGTGGTTGGTCCGCCGCCCGCAGTCACCATCGAAATAGGCAACATTTCCTGTCGGCCGATGAGGCGGGCGGTCCGGTCGTTCCTGCTTGTTGGTCATTACAGAGGCTTCATCATGAATGCGAGTAAGGCTCCCGACACGGTCGATCATCGCCGCCGGCGCATTGTTGGTGCTGCAGCAATGACGTTCGCCGCCACCGAACTCGGCTTGAGCGAGCCGGCGGCCACTTGGACGGTCGAGGCGAGGGCATCTGCTACGCAAGCCACGCAGAAATCATTCGGCTCGCTCGGGCAGGTCAATGCCGGAAATCTGAGCGTCGGATATGCGGAGCTGGGGCCCGCCGAAGGTGCCCCAGTGATCCTGCTTCATGGCTGGCCTTATGACATTCACACCTACGCCGATGTCGCTCCCCTGCTTGCCGCAAAGGGGTACCGCGTGATTGTGCCCTACCTGCGCGGCTACGGCACTACGCGCTTCCTGTCGGACGAGACGATGCGCGACGGCCAGCAGTCGGCGCTCGCCGCGGATACGATGGCCCTGATGGATGCGCTGGGGATCGAAAAGGCCACGATCGCCGGCTGCGACTGGGGCGCTCGAACGGCCAATGTCGTTGCCGCGCTCTGGCCTGAGCGTTGCAACGCGATCGTCTCGGTGAGCGGCTATCTCATCGGAAATCAGCAGGTCGGCATGGTGCCGCTGGCACCGGAGGCGGAGCTTCAATGGTGGTATCAGTATTACTTCGCCACGGATCGCGGCCGCGCCGGCTACGAGAAATACACGCGCGATTTCGCCAAACTCATCTGGCAACTCGCTTCGCCGCAGTGGAATTTCGACGATGACATCTTCCAGCGCAGCGCCGCAGCACTGGACAACCCGGATCACGTCAGCATCGTCATTCACAATTACCGCTGGAGGCTCGGCCGAGCCGGAATATGACGTTCTGGAAAACCGGCTGGCCGAAGCTCCCGTGATCACAGTGCCGACCATTACCCTTGAGGGCGATGCCAATGGCGCACCCCATCCCGACAGCAGTTCCTACGCCAAGAAATTCTCGGGCAGATACACGCACCGGATCATCACCGGCGGTATCGGCCACAACTTGCCTCAAGAAGCCCCGCAAGCCTTTGCCCAGGCTGTCATCGACGTCGGCGAATACTGATCAAAATCCATGACGTGCCCCCGACCGTAAGGAATAAAACGGGAAGAGTCCTGGTTCTCGGCACAGCCTCCGGTCCGCTTAGGCGAGAACAGCTCTCCCGCCGACCCAGACCGACGCGATGTTGGCCCTGGAAGCGGAGTAGACGATCTTCTGAAGGATGCCGTCGCCGTCGTCGAGTTCGTCCCACAGGTGAATTGTGCCTCTGGGCGCGGCGGTGTCGACCAGGATCGCATCGAAATGGTAGCCAGGCGAGAATCGCCCCACAGGCAAGCCGAGTGCCACGCCACCGCCTGCCGTCGCCAGGTGGAAGGACTCGCGAAAGTCGACGCGTGCTGTTCCGGCCGTGCCGCGCGTCTCGGCCGCTAGCGCCGGGTCGGTGCCGGTTTCCAGCATGCGCGACGACATGACCGTCGCGCGCATCGCATCGAACATCGAGGCGCTCGGTCCCCCGGAAATGTCGGTGCCGAGCCCGACCTTGACACCCTTCTCGAGGGCCGCCCTCAACGGGAACACGGCGCCTGCGAAGTAGGCGTTGGAGACGGCGCAGTGCGCCACGGCCGCCTTGCGCACGCGGATCGTCTCCATGTCGGCAAGCGTAATGAAATTGGCGTGCGCGAGCACGCTGCCGGCGCGCAGCAGGCCAAAGCGATCAAGGCTAGACGTGTCGCTGATCCCGTGGCGCTGCAGCACGTAGCCATGCGCCCAGTCGCTCTCCGAGCAATGCGTCTGCACATGGCAGCCGCATTCCTGCGCAAGCGTGCCGAGCCCTTTGAGGGCGGCGTCGGTACAGGAGGGGATGAAGCGCGGCGTAATGACCGGCTTTACCCGTCCCGTGGCATTGTCCGGATGCCCATGCACGTAGTCGATCAGAGCGCGCGTGCCATCAATGGCCGCGTCCGCCGAGGTATCGCGATAGTAGGCCGGGCACTCGTCGGGATTGTCCATCGCCACTTTGCCGACCAGCGCACGTTGCCCCCGTTCGAGGCAAATGTCGACGAGCAGCCTTGTCGCGTCCTGGTGGATGGTTGCGAAGTAGAGCGCTGTGGTCGTGCCGTTAGCGATCAGGTCGTCGACCAGCAGGCCGTAGCTGCGCCGCGCGAAGGCGAGATCGGCGTAGCGCGCCTCCAGGGGAAACGTGTGTTTGTGGAGCCAGGCCTCGAGCGGCACGTCCAGCGCCCTGCCGAGCTGCGGATATTGCGGCGCGTGCACGTGAAGATCGACGAAGCCGGGCAGCAGATAACTCTGCGCCGGCAAGGTCGCCAGCGAACCGGTCCGGCGCGCGGCCTCCAGCGCCTCGCCATAGCCGGCATCATGCGGATGCAGCACCGAGGCGATGATGCCTGATTGATCGATTGCGATCAGGGCATGGAGCAACTCTTCCACGAGCCCGCGCTCCGGCGCGTGAAAGCCGCTGGCCAGAAGCGTCTTGCCGCTCAGGTCGCTCACCTGTCCTCCGCCGAAGAACAGCTACGCACTGCCGTCGCGAAGCGCCAGAGCGCGATTGCCCGTCCGTCGATGCCGATGACAATATCGGAAGGGCTGCCGCTCATGCGGCTTGCGCCGTCGTGCCGTAGGTGATGCCCTTCTCCTTCAGCCAGCGGCGATAGGCGATCGACGAGCCGTCGGCCCGCGTCGGGATTTCCGCGCGCGGCTCGAGCGGCAAAAGAAGTGGCCGCTGGTTCTCCAGGATGATGCGGTCCTGCAGGAAGATAAGCTGCTGGAACTGCACAAGTTCGGTCGTGGTCGATACGTCGTCGATCAGGAACATGACGGGGTGCGCGCGGCAGCGGTCCGGATCGAGGGGCTGCACGAACAGACAGATCACGTCCCACCGGGTAGCCGAGTTGGGGCAGGTCTTGTAGAGCATCACCGCGAAAGGATTGGCGACCCGGTACATGTATTGGGTCATGATGCCGCCGGTCGCCGAGAGTGCTGCCTGCGGCTGGAAGAATTCGCAGTTGGTCGCCCACACCTCGTCCACGTCGCGGCGGATTTCGGTTGTGTAATGCCGCACTTCCGTGTGCGGCTCGGCGCCCAATATGTCGGTATGGACGAAGGGGAAATGCGCCATGTCGAGGAAATTCTCGACGATGCGCAGGCCGGACGCCTTTACCGCGATCGCTCCGCAAACGACAGGCCGGCGATCGTCCTCATAGGCCTCCGGGATCGACAGCACATCGCCGGCCGGCATGCCGAGCGTGATCCATAGATAGCCGTAGCGTTCCTTGGCCGGGACTTGGCTGCCGTCGCCGGCACGCGACACATTGACCGGGCCTGCCGTATCGCGGGCTACCAACAGATCGACGCCCAGAAGCCGGTTCGGCATCGTGCCGACCGGAATCTCGTTCAGCGCGTCAATGCAATACCATTGGTCGAGGGCCGCCTGCTCCGCAGCTCGCTTAATGGTCATTGTTGCGTCCTTCCTGTGCTATCTCACTGCCGATAGATGCGGTCCATCACGGCCCGGTGGTCGGCCATCGCCGCCTCGACATCGAAAGAGGCGAAGTCGCCTCTCGCGATAATCTGCCGGCCGTTGATGTAGGAATAGTCGACCTTGAAGGGTCCGCAAAGCACCAGCGCGGCGAGCGGGTCGCGCTCGGTGCCGGAAAGGCCGAGTTGGCTGCGTTTGACCGCGATGAAGTCGGCGCACATGCCGGGCGCGAGATGGCCGATGTCATTGCGGCCGAGCAGGGCAGCGCCACCGCGCGTCGCCATTTCGAGGGCCTCGCGCGCGGACAGCGCCGTCGGCGTGCCGCCGAAACCGCCGCGGCCGCCGGGCTTTTCGGAGAGGTAGTGGTGCGGCGCGACACGCTGAAGCATCAGCGCCAGCCGCGCTTCCATGAACAGGTTCGACGTGTCGTTCGAGGCCGAGCCGTCGACGCCAAGGCCGACCTTCACGCCCTTGTCGAGCATCTCGCGGATTTTCGCGATGCCCTGGCCGCAGCGCATGTTAGCCGACGGGCAATGGGCGACCCCGGTGCCGGTTTCGGCGAAGCGGTCGATCTCGTCGCTGGTCATGAAAATCGAGTGGGCGAACCAGACGTCGTCACCGAGCCAGCCGACGGATTCGGCGAACTCGACCGGCCGTTTGCCATAGATTTCGAGGCAGTACTTCTCCTCGAAAAGCTCTTCGGCAAGGTGCGAATGCAGGTTCACGCCCTTGTGGCTGCGCGCCAGCGATGCCGCATCCGCATCAACTCCGGAGTCACCGAGAAAGGCGAGCAAGGAGCCAGGATGATTCGGCTCATCGAATGCCGCGACGCGTCGTGATAGCCGCCGATCAGCCGTTCGGCATCCTTCAGGATATCCTCTTCCTTTTCGACGCAGCGATCCGGCGGCAAGCCGCCCTGGCTTTCGCCGCGCGACATGGCTCCACGCGCAGCGTGGAAACGCAGACCGATATCGCGGGCCGCACCGATCGTCGCGTCGAGCGTGCAGTTGTTGGGCAAGATGTAGAGGTGATCGGAGCTGGTCGTGCAGCCCGAATGGATGAGCTCGGCCATCGCTACGCGCGCCGAGACGCTTATCGCATCGTCGTCGAGCTCGGCCCAGATCGGATAGAGCGTCTTCAGCCAGACAAGCAGCTCGTCGTTCTGAGCCATCACACGGGTGAGGTTCTGGTACATATGATGATGCGTGTTCACCATGCCCGGCATGACGACATGGCCCGATAGGTCGAGCACCTCGTCGGCACTGGAGGCACTGAGTTCCGCGGTGGTGCCGACCGCTTCGATGACGTTGTCGTCGATCAACAAGGCGCCGTCGGAAATCTCGCGGCGCGTACCGTCGAAGGTGGCGAGCAGATCGATGTTCTTGACAAGCAGGCGGGGCATGACGGTCTCAACGCATGTCGCGGAAATAGGGTTCGCCGAGAGCAGCCGGCGCGGCCATTACCCGGCGCATGCGCTGCCAGGCAAGCACCGGCACGATGATCAGGGCGATCGTGCCGAGATAGGGAAGCATCGACAGGATCGGCGCCGCGATCGGCCAGTTGCGTGCTTGGCCGACGAAGCCGAGAGAGGTGATGAGACCGAACAGCAGAGCGGCCAGCACGGCGTTGAGGGGCCGGTAGCCTGCGAAGATGACGAGAGAGACGGCAATCCAGCCGCGGCCGGCCACGACGCCTTCCGACCAGGAGGGAACGAAGGCAAGCGTGAGGTAAGCGCCGGCGCCGGCCGCCAGCGCCGAGCCCGCGGCGACATACCAGAAGCGGATGCTTTGCACCGAAATGCCGGCGGCGTCGGCTGCCGCGGGGTTTTCGCCCGCCGCGCGCATGTTCAGCCCGTGGCGCGTGCGGAACATGATGTAGTGCAGCACAACCGGCAGGACGATGTAGATCAGGTAGACAAGGATGTTCTGCGTGAAGATCGCGCGACCGAGCAGCGGGATGTCGCGAAGATAGGGAACAGCAATCGGCGCGAAGGTCGCCGGCGCCGGCATGCCGGAATAGGCGCGACCGATCGTTGCGGCCATGCCTGTGCCCATCAGCGTCAGCGCCAGGCCGCACAACACCTGGTTCGCTTTGACGACGACGGTGCCAAGAGCGAAGACGCAGCCAACGAGGAAACCGACGACAAGCGCAAGGACGAAGCCGAGCATAGGGTGCGGCGTGGCGACGACGACCGCGATGCCAGTGATTGCACCGAGCGCCATAAGCCCTTCGACGCCGAGATTGACGACGCCGGCGCGCTCGGAGAGCGTCTCGCCCAGCGCCGCCAGCGCCAGCACGCCGCCGGCGAGAATGGAGGTCTGGATCAGTCCGGCGATCATGTCCATGGGTGTTTCCTCAGCTCGCGACCGGTTCGGTCCGCGTGATGCGGTAGTGAGCGAGTTCGTTGCCGATCGCCGTGAAGAACAGGATCAGTCCGGTGATGGCGAGCACGGCCGATACGGTGATGCCTTGCGTCTGCAGGATGATGCCCGAATTCAGGATGACGCCCATCAAAGCCGCGCCTGCGAGCACGCCAAGTGAGGAACCGCGCGCCAGCACCGCGACCATGATGCCGAGATAGCCGAAATTGTTGGAGATGCCGCCCTGCAGGCGATGCACCGTGCCAGCTACTTCCAGCATACCGGCGATGCCGGCGATCGCTCCCGACATCAGCAGGACGACGATCAGGCGGCGGCGGAACGGCATGCCCGCATAAAGCGCCGCGCTTGGATTCGACCCAGCGATCCTTACCTCGTAGCCCCAGCGCGTGTAGTTGAGCAGTCCTGCGATGACAAAGGTGAGCAGGATCGCCAGCGGGAAACCGTAGTGTACGATACCCCAGAATTCAGGCACGTCATGCGGCAGACGTGCAGTGGTCGCGAGCGCATGGCCGCTCGGGTCGAGCCATGGTCCGGTGGCGACGTAATAGACCATCAGCGTCGCCACGAAATTCAGAAGCAGGGTGGTGATGAGTTCGCTGACATCGGCGTAGGCGCGCGCCAGCGTCGGCACCAGTATCCAGAGCAGCCCGCCGAGCGCGCCAGCGATGAACATAACAGGCAGGATCAGCCAGGTCGGGCCGGGAATGAACAGCGCGACCGCCGTGGCGCTGAAGGCGCCGGCATAGAATTGGCCCTCCGCGCCGATGTTCCAGGCGCCGATTCTCAGCGCTACCCAGACCGACAGGCCGGTCAGGATCAGGGGAGTGACCAGAAGTCCGACGTCTTCCAGCCCGAAGCTCGAGCCAAAAGTCGAGTTGAGCACCTCCCAGGCGAGTTCGACGGGAGCATTGCCGCAAGCTGCCAGAACCAGGCCGGCGACCCCCAGCGCCAGCACGATCGCCAGGGCACGTGCCGCAAAGGCAACGGAGGGCTGCGCGGATGGAACGCGCTGGAGCTTGATCGCCAAGGTCAGTGCTTCCCGGCAGCGGCCTGGGCGCCAGCACTGGACCGCATCTGCCCGCCCATCATCAGGCCGATTTCCTCGATGTCGGTGGAGGCAGTCTCCACCGCGCCCATGATCCTGCCATGGAACATCACGGCGATGCGATCCGACAGGTTGAACAGCTCTTCCAGCTCCTCGGAAATGAAGAGCACACCGACGCCGGCATCGCGCAATTCGACGAGATAGTGCATCATCGTGTTGATCGCGCCGACATCGAGGCCACGGCTCGGATAGGCGGCGATCAGAACCTTACTTGCGATGCGCATCTCGCGGCGTGCGACGAGGCGCTGCTGATTACCGCCGGAAAGGTTGCGCATGGGCATGCCGAAATTGGGCACCGCAACGGATGCCGCTTCGGCGATCGTGCGCGCGAGAGCAGCCGCTAGGCGCGGTCGGAACGCGAAGCCCTTTGAAACAGGCGCCGACGCATATTCGCGGATTATGGCGTTGTCGGTGATTGAAAGCGCCGGCGCCAGGCCGCTGTGCAGCCGGCCTTCGGGAATGTGGCCGACGCCGAACTTGGCGTAATCGACCGCGCCGGCGGTCGTGACGTCCTTTCCGCCGAGCAGTATCTGGCCCGAGTGGATCGGCCGCAAGCCGGTGACGACCTGGGTCAGCTCCTTCTGGCCGTTGCCGGCCACACCGGCGATGCCGAGAATCTCGCCGGCATGGATGTCGAGCGAAACCTCGTCGAGAAGGATGCCGCCCACGTCGTCACGCGCGACGACGGATTTGAGGCTGAGCACCGGCTCGGCGGAGATGCCGGCCGCGCCTGGCTGCCTGGCACGCAGATTGCTGAGCACGATCTCACGGCCAACCATCAGGCGCGCCAGCATCTTCTCGCCGCAGTCCGCGGTATTTTCGGTGGCCACCTTGCGGCCGCCGCGCAGCACAGTGATGCGGTCTGATATTTCCAGGACCTCGTCGAGCTTGTGGCTGATGAAGATCACCGCATTGCCCCGGGACACGAACTGCTTGAGCGCCTTGAAGAGCTCGCGCGCTTCCGCCGGAGTAAGCACTGCAGTCGGCTCGTCGAGGATCAGAACACGGGCATTGCGCGCGAGCACGCGTAGGATTTCCACGCGCTGCTGCTCGCCGGTCGAAAGATCGGCGACGCGCGCGGATGGCCGTACCGCGAGGTTCAGCTTCTCGGCCAGTGCGGCAGTCCGCGCCTCGAGCACCGACGAGCCAACACGCTTGGGCGTTTCGGACCAGCCGAGATGAATATTCTCGGCGACCGTGAAGGCGGTCACCAGCTTGAAATGCTGGTGGACCATGCCAATACCGGCGGAGATTGCATCGACGGGAGATGCGAAACGCTTGGCATAGCCGTCGACGACGATCTCACCGGCATCCGGCTGATAGATGCCGGTGAGGATGTTCATCAAGGTCGATTTGCCGGCGCCATTCTCGCCGAGCAAGGCGTGGATATCCCCCGGCATCACGTCCAGGTCGACGTCCTGGTTAGCAACGACGCCGGGGAAATATTTGCTGATGCCCTTGAGCAGCACGAGCGGCGGCGCGCCGGAGCCAGGCTCGTAACGTCCCGGGGAGGTGGACGGCACCTCCATGCCGCCGTAGCGGTGCTCGCTCGAAGCATGATGAACTGGAACAAAATCATTCATCCCGCTTAGCTCTTTGCCTTCTGCCGCATAGTCTATCCGAAAACTCTGCAATCTTTCGGGATTACGCTTGGAGGCCGCTGACGCCTTCGATCGACCAATCCCAGTTGTAGAGTTCCTCTTCGGTCATGCGATGGCCGGCAGCCACCTTGACGTTGCCCTTGGTGTCCTTGATCTCGCCCTCGAACGGGCTCCAGCCGCCGAGAATCTTGTCGCGCACGGCATCGGCCTGCTTTGCGACCTCGGTGGGCACCGTCTCGCCCCAGGCATCGCGGTCGATACCGCCGCCCATCGGCAGGATGGTCTGCGAGGGCGTCCACTTGCCTTCGAGGCGCAGGCGCACCTGCTCGACATAGAATTTCTTGAAGTCGATGGCGATCGAGGAGACGTAGGCCTTCGGCCCGTAGCGGCGGATGTCGGTATTCCACATCACGGCCTTCGCGCCGCGCTGCTCGGCCACCTGTAGATAGCCTGCTTCGTCCATGATGCCGAACAGAAGGTCGGCGCCGTTGTCGATGAGCGCGGTGCCGGCCTGGGTGGCAGCCTGCGGATCGAACCACGAGTTGATGACGATGGTCTGCATCGTGGCGTTGGGATTGACCGAACGGGCGCCCATCAGGAAGGCATTGGTGCCGGAAAAGACCGACGGAACAGGGAAGGAGGCGACGTAGCCGAGCTTGCCGCTCTTGCTCATCAGGCCCGCGGCGACACCGGTGACGTAGGTCGGGTACCAGTGGGCGAGATAGTAGGTCGAGAGATTTTCGAGCGGGTTGCGGCCATCGCATTCATAGAAGGCGACGTCCGGCGAACGCTTGGCCACGTCGTAGAGGAAGTCGCCATAGTTGGAGGTGGCAAACACCATGTTGGCACCTTCCGAGACGAACTGGCGGAAGGTGCGGGTCGCGTCGGCCGAATAGGGGATGCTTTCGACGAACAGCGTCTTCAGCTTCGGGAACGCTTCCTGCACGGCCTTCATGCCCTGGTCGTGGCTCCAGGTCCAGCCTTCATCGGTCACCGGACCGGTGTGGCCGAAGGCGATGACCGCGTTTTCCTCGGCGACGGCGGCGAGCGGCGTCTGTGCATGGGCGGGCGTGATAAGGCCGGATTTCGGCAGGAGCAGCGAGGCGCCGGCCGCGGCGCCCATGTTGAGGAAGCCTCGGCGGGAGAGATTGCGCAGGTCGATCATGCTTCGGTCCTTTGTTCCGTGTCGTGTTCAGTTCGGGAGAGACAGTTCGGTTTCCATGAGGCGGTCGATTTCTGCCGACCAGTCGGCCAGCCATGCCTGCTTGATGTCGTCGTCGAGCCATGCTGCGGACAGGCCAGCCAGCGCGATCCGCTTCAGTGCCGGCGGCCCGAGCGCAAAATTTTCGGCGATCAGCGCGTATTCGCGGTCGAGCGTCGTGGCGAACATGGGCGGATCGTCGGAGTGGATCGTCACGGTAAGCCCGGCCTCGATCATGCGGCGGATCGCGTGGTCGGGCGCGGCGAGGTCACGCCAGACGGTGGTGGCCAGCGTCGTGCTCGGACAGCAGGTGAAGACGATGCCCATCTCCTTGCACTGCTCCATCAGCGCCGGATCGTCGACGACATGGTAGCCGTGGTCGACCCGTCTCAGGCCGAGGACGTCGACGGTATCGCGGACATAGTCCGCCGGGCCATCCTCGCCTGCATGGTTGGTGACATTGAGCCCGGCAGCCCGCGCTCGCTCGACGATGCGCGCAAACATCGGCGGTGGGTTCGGGCGTTCGTCGTAATCGAAGCCGATGCCGATCACCTCAGCCGGGCGCTCGGCCAGAACCATGTCCAGGAAGCGCTCGCCACCTGCCGCGCCGAGCGGCTTCGCATGCGCCGGTATCAGCTTTGCCATAAGCCCATAGCGCTCCTTTGCGCGGTGAAAGCCGTCGAGGATGCCTTCGAGCATAGTCGAATAGGCCACGCCATGAGCCAGATGCGCATGCGGGCTGAAGAACAGTTCGACGTAGCGCGCACCGGCTTTAGCGCAGCGCTCCAGTGCCTCGAAGGTGATGCGAGAGAAATCGTCCGCAGTCCTGATCGAGGCGCAAACCAGATCGTAAATCTTCAGGAAATCCAGCAGGTTGCCGTAGCTGTAGAGCTCCGATGTCGGTCTGCCGTCCGGCAGCGGCACCGCGTTCAGCGCCGCCAGCTCGGCGAATGTCTCTGTGGATACGGCGCCCTCGAGGTGCAAGTGCAACTCGACCTTCGGCATGAGCTGAATGAAACTTGACAACGACATCGACGCTCACTCGCCCGGATTGGCAATCCCAAGCCGCACCTGGTTTTCTTGGGCGACGGACGGCTGCCGAGTTGTTCGATAATCGCGGCTTTTTCCAACTGTCCGATCACCTGATACGCAACAGATGTCAGGGAAACGGGGCTTGCACAAGCCAAAAAATGATGCCTAACTAGACACATTCTAAAACTGCTTAAAAAATGTGCAGACCGGGAGAAATATAGGCATGAAGCACCTACGGGAAGCGCAGAACCCTGCGCCTCCGCCTCAAACAACGCGCCTGCGCTTCATCGGCCGACTGGTGTCGTCGAGCTTTGGCGAGTTCGCCGACAGGCGTGCCGCTCGGCTCAATCTCGATCTGCTGGTGCACGAAGCCGCGGACGATTTTTTTGTCGTCCAGGTTTCGGGCCAGCCCGATCTCATCGATGCCTTCGAGATGGCATGTAGCTTGGGGCCAATCGACTGTCTGGTGATGGACTGCGAACGGGCCGAAATTTGGGAATATTCCAGAGGGAAAGACGCAGAATGACGATACAGGCTGGATGGCACCCAGTGGCGCTGTCGGGATCGATCGAGCCGGGCAGTTCGGCCGGAATCCGCCTTGGCGGAAACGAGCTGGTGGTCTGGCGCGACAACAGTGGCGCAGCGCATGTGTGGGAGGATCGCTGCCCGCATCGCGGTATGAAGCTGAGCTTCGGTTTTGTCCGCGGCGATCATATTGCCTGTCTTTATCACGGCTGGCAGTACGATGCGGCCGGCCAGTGCCGATACATTCCGGCCCACCCCGATCTCAGGGTGCCGGCGTCCATTACCGTGTCTGCCCACAGATCGGCCGAGGCGGCTGGGATAGTCTGGACGGCACTGGATCCGGCAGCAGCATTGCCCGAATTGCCTGCCTTGGCAGAGGAGGTGGTGCCGGTCCGCAGCCTGCATCTCGACAGTCCCGCCGCAATGGTGATCGATGTCGTGAGGGCCATGCCGCCCAGGCCCTTCTCCCGCGGATCCGGGCTCGCTGAGCTGAAGGCGCTGAGCGGGATGCTGTTCAGCCTGACGGTCGGCGAAGACACGCTGCTTCTTGGCCTGCAGGAACTGACCGACAAACGATCGGCCCTACACATCGTGATTGACGGACCGGCAGCCAAGTATGCCGGCAAGGGGCAGAAGCATTTCTTCGCTTGGACGAGCGAGCTGCGTCATCATCTCGAGACCGGGCGTACCGGCGCGACCTCGACGACGCGGGCTGCATGATGGCGAGGATCACGCTCTACAACTACGAGCTGGACGAAAACTGCTACAAGGTGCGGCTGGCGCTTTCCATGCTCGGCCTGGAATGGCAGACCGTTGCAGTCGATGCATTTCCGGGGGCGGAGCAGAAGACGCCGCCATTCCTGGCCATGAACCCGGCGGGCAGCCTGCCCATTCTCCGCGACGACGAGGTGACGATGTTCGGCGCCGAGTCCATCATCGTCCATCTGGCGCGCAGCCACGATTCAACGGGTGCATGGCTGCCGGCGGATGGTTCGGATTTCGCCAAGGTGATGCAGTGGCTTTTCTTCGCGGCCGGCGATCTCGGCGTTGCCGGCGCCGCGCGCCGCCATGCCATGTTCGGCGCCGGCGGCGACGAGGCTGCGCTGCGGGCCGGTGCCGCGCACGCACTCCGCGCCATGGACGACCATATGACCGCGCGGGGTTTCGAGAAGAAAGAATGGTTCGCTGCGGACCGCCCGACCATCGCCGACATCGCGCTTTTTCCGGCGTTTGCGCTGAGCCGCGATTTCGGCGTCGACCATGACGAGTATCCGGCGCTGCGCCGCTGGGTGCGTCGCTTCCGCGCGCTTCCGGGCTTCACGACCATGCCGGGCATCCCCGATTACCATTGACGCCCAACATTCGACGAGAACGAGGCAAGCAACAGAATGACCTCTCTCACGCGCTTTTCCGTCCAGCCGCTCTCGTCCATGACCCGGCGGCTGGCCGGCGTCGCTTCCGGGCGAGCCGATCCCGATCTGGTCATTGCCGGCGCACGCGTGTTGTCGACCTATTCGGAGCGCGTGCTTCCAGGCCGCGAGATCTGGTTGTCGGGAGGGCGGATCGCCGCTGTGAAGCCGGCCGGCACTTATAAGGGTGGCAGCGCCAGGATATATGACGCCAGGGGCGGCATCGTCGCCCCCGGCCTGGTCGATCCGCACATCCACATCGAATCCTCGATGGTGACGGCCTGCGCCTATGCCGAGGCGGCGCTGCTCAACGGCACCACGACCCTCTTCTGCGACAGCCACGAGATCGGCAACGTCATGGACGTTGCTGGCATCGAGGCGATGCTGGAGGACGCGCGCCTGGCGCCGTTGTCCATTTTCCTGACGGTTCCGAGCACCGTCCCGGCAACTTCGCCGTTGCTGGAAACGGCCGGTGGCGACCTGACAGCCGAGAAGATCGGCGCATTGTTCGACAAATGGCCGGAAGCCGTGGCGCTAGGCGAGAAGATGGATTTCGTGCCAGTGGCTATGGGCGATGAACGCAGCCATGCCATCCTCGCTGCGGCGCTGAGACGCGGCCGCCCGGTGTCGGGACACGTCTATGGACGCGAATTCGTGTCGGCCTATGCGGCCTCCGGCGTCACCGATACCCATGAGGCGATCGACCGCGAGATCGCCGACGACATGCTCGAGGCCGGCATCTGGCTGTTCCTGCGTGGCGGCCCGCCGACGACACCGTGGCACAGCCTGCCCGCAGCGATCAAGACGATTACGGAACTCGGAGCCTCGCATAAGCGCATCGCGGTCTGCACCGACGACCGCGATGCTGACGACCTGATGCTCTTCGGCCTGGACTGGGTGACGCGCGAGGCGATGAAGGCCGGCATGACGCCGGAGCAGGCCTGGTCGATGGGCTCGCTGCATGGCGCGACGCGCTTTGCAATGGAAGGCGAAATCGGAGGCCTCGGTGGTGGCCGCCGTGCCGACCTGGTGCTGCTCGACGACGGCTTCGATCCCGTTAGCACGTGGTATGGCGGCGAACTCGTCGTCGATGACGGCAAGATCATGCCGCTGCTCGACCAGGCCCTCTCGACCCGCTACCGCTATCCGGACACGGCCTACCACACAGTGAAGCTGCCGAAGCAGATCAAGCTGACGCCGGAGCTGCCAACCGGCAAGGTGGTGGCGCATACCATCCGCACCGAACTGCCGGGGATCACGCTCGGCCACCAGAAGATCACGCTCGATCCGTCCAACGATTGGCAGAACCATTTCGACCGCCACGGCCTGTGCTTCGTCACTGTGGTCGAGCGCCATGGCAAGTCGGACGGCAACGTCGCCTACGGGCTGCTCAGCAATTTCACGCTGCGACGCGGCGCCGTCGCATCGTCTGTCGGTCACGACAGCCACAACATCATCATCGCCGGCCTCAACGAGGCCGACATGCAGGTGGCGCTGCGGGCGATCGAGGAAACGCAAGGCGGCGTCTGTGTCGTCGTCGACGGCAAAGTGACTGCCATGGTTGAACTGCCGATCGCCGGCCTTTTGTCCGACAAGCGCGTCACTGAGGTCGCGGAGGAGGTGAAGATCCTCAAACGGGAATGGGAGGCGGCCGGCTGCTGCATTCCCTATATGGGCTTCAACCTCATCCCGCTCTCGGTCATCCCCGAAATCCGTATCACCGACAAAGGTCTCGTGCTGGTGCCGGAAATGGAGATCGTCCCCGCCTTTGAGGCCGCCTGAGTGGATCCCTTCCGACTTGGGCTGGTCTCACCGCGCATCCATTATTTCCAAATGGTCGCGCGGCTGGGCTCGGTTCGCCAGACCGCGCAGGCGCTCAACGTGGCGCCATCCTCCATCAGCCGCGTCATCAAGGGCCTGGAGGACGAACTGGGCACGCCGCTCTTCGAGCGTGTGCGCCAGCGACTGAAACTGACCAGCGCAGGCGAGCTTCTGCTCTACCACGCGCGTCAGAGCATCACCGAGTTGGCGCGCGCCTCGTCCGAGATCAATGATCTCAGTGGCCTCAACCGCGGCTCGTTGTCCGTGGCGATCGTGGAGAGCGCGGCGCGCGGGCTGGTGCCGAACGCGCTTAAGGAATTCTGGAAGCGCCACCCGCAGATATCGGTCGATGTGCATGTCGCCGGGTCGCAGCGCGCCTGCGATGCGGTTGCCGACGGCGAATGCGATCTGGCGCTTGCTTTCGACGTGCGCGTGCCGCGCAACGTGCGCAAGATCGCGAGCACGCCTCTGCCGCTGGGCGTCGTCGCTCATCCGGGCAGCCGCCTTGCCGGCCGCAAGGAAGTGAAGCTGTTCGATCTTGCCGGCGAACAGGTCATCGTCTCGGACAACAGCCTTGCTTTGGGCATTTCGATCGACGATGCGATCGGGCGCTCCATGATCGACATCACGCGACGGTCACGGACCAACTCGATCGGACTGATGACCGAGATGGTGCGCCTCAACCTCGGCGTGGTGCTTCGCACCAAGCTCGGCATCGAGCCGGAAGTGGCTGACGGATCGCTCGTTTTCGTGCCGTTGCGCGATTCTCGCATGAACCCGCACCGGCTGATGCTGCTCGCCCGGCTTGAACGCGAAATGTCGGATGCGGCCTCCGCATTCGCGGCGCTGCTGGCCCGCATGGTCGAGGCGTTGCATGATTAGTTGTTGCATTTTGCGCATCGATAAAGAGAGTAATTTGTCCCTATCTCGAACAACTGAGCTTTGCGAGACTTCCCGGCCGAAGGGGATGTCATGAAGCAGAGTGCGGTCGACGCGGTCATTCGGGGGCTTAAGCGGGCGGGAGTGAGCATCGTCTGCTATCTGCCCGATTCGTTGTTCAAGGAGCTCTATCCGGCCCTTGATGCCGATCCGGATATCCGCACGATCCGCGTCACCAACGAGGGTGAGGGCGCGGCGATATGTGGCGGGGTCTTCCTGTCGGGCAAGCGCGCGGCGCTGGTCATGGAAAATTCCGGCTTGCGCGCCTCGGTCGAGCCGCTGGCCCGCATGGGCCTTGGAGCCGGCATCCCGGTCGTGATGCTGATGAGCTATCGCGGCGAGCTCGGCGAGAACAACTGGTGGGCAGTCCCGCATGGCATCACCATGGAGCCGGTGCTGAACGCGCTGCGCGTGCCATACCGGATCGTCACAGAGGAGGCGAAGATCGAGCGCGCCATCCTTGACGCCTATTCCTGGTCCTATGCGTCCTATTACCATTCGGCTGTGGCGCTCGGCGGCGAGGTGGTGCGGTGAAACGCTTCGACTGCATGAAGGCGCTCGCCGCGCGGCTGAAGGATGAGCTGGTGATCCTTTCGCTCGGCGGCAGCGTCGACGAGTGGTACAACGCCGCGCCGCATATGCGCGAGGCGAGTCTGTTCCAGCAGCAACTCGGCTGCGTCACGCCGCAGGCCTTCGGGCTCGCCGCCGGCCTGCCGCACCGCCGCGTCATTTCGCTCGATACGGATGGCGGCCTGCTCTTCAACCTGGGCATTCTGGCCACGCTCGGAAACGAGCAGCCGAAGAACCTCTTCGTCGTGGTCTGGGACAATGAGTGCTACCAGTCGATCGGCGGCCCGCCGACCCATACGGCGCTGGGCCGCGTCGACCTTGCCGCGATCGCGCGCGGCGCCGGCGTCGAGAACGCCCATACGGCGCGCACGGTGGAGGAGTTCGACGCACATTGCGCAAGGGGGCTCGCCATGGAGGCACCCTATATAGTGGTCGCCAAGGTCTCGGGAACGGTCCAGCCGGACATCAAGCGCAAACACAGCGACGGCCGCGAGGACAAGTATATCTTCGTCCGCCATGTCGAGGCGAGCGAAGGCATCGTCATCATGGGCCCGAGCGAGCACAACTGACGAGATCATGGGCACCCTCGGACCTGTCGTCCCCCGACGCGCACTGAAACGCAGCTACGATTACGTGGTGGTCGGCTCGGGTTCCGGTGGCTGTGCGGTGACGCGGCGACTGGTCGATGCCGGCGCCGACGTCCTCCTGATCGAGGCCGGCCCGACGGGTCTTGGGTTCGAAGAGATCGAGGACCCCGGCAAGTGGGTGCCGCTTGGCCGCAGCACCTATGACTGGGGCTATGATTATGCTCCGACACTGAGGGTGAATGGGCGTACCATCGGCATCCCGCGCGGGCGCCTGCTTGGCGGCTCAAGCGCCATCAACGCGATGATGTGGTATCGCGGCCATCCGCAAGATTACGATGCCTGGGAGGCTGGCGGCGCCAAGGGCTGGAGCTTCGCCGACGTGCTGCCCTATTTCCGGCGCTGCGAGGACTGGCGCGACGGTGCAAGCGAGTTTCGCGGAGCGGGCGGTCCGCTCCATATCGAGCGGCCGGCGGCACTGCACCCGGTCGCGCAGGCGCTGATCGATGGCGCGGCCGAAATCGGCATCCCCGTAATCGACGATCCGAACGGCCCCGGCAACGAGGGGGCGGCGGCCGCGAATTTCAACATCTGCGACGGCAAGCGCTGGAGTTCGGCGACGGGCTATCTCGTGCCGATCCTGGATCACCCGATGCTGACGGTGCTGACCGGATCCGCGGCCATCGGCCTGACGGTCGAAGGCAGCCGATGCGTCGCGGTCAAGCACCTCGTCGGCGGCGAAATCTGCGAAACGCGCGCGCAAGAGAGCATCGTGCTCGCGGCCGGGGCCATCGACACGCCGCGCCTGCTGATGCTGTCGGGCATCGGCGATCCGATCGAACTGCAGCGCCTTGGCATTGCGCTCGTTCGCGCCCTGCCGGGTGTCGGCAGGAATCTTCAGGACCATCCGCTGGCGCAGGCCTGCGTCTTCCGCGCGAAACGACCGATCGGACCGATAGTGGGCAATGGCGGTGGCTCGATGGTCAACTGGAAGTCGCGGCCGGACCTGCCGCAGCCCGACCTGCATGCCTTCCCCGTCCAGGGCAACAGCGCCGAACCGGCGATCCGCGCGCGCTACGATCTATCCGGCGATGTCTTTTCCTTCGGTGCGGGCCTGATGCGCTCGAAGAGCGTCGGGCACTTGAAGTTGCTCGACGGCAAGCCCGGCGGACCGCTCGAAATCCAACCGAACTTTCTGGCGGAACCGGAAGATCTCGACGCCATGGTCACTGCGGTCGAGATGGTGATGGAGATGGCGGCTGCAAAGGCGAACGCCGGTGTCTTCCGCAACTTTGCCGCACCTGACCGCCGACTGACCCGCACCGAGACAATCGCCTTCATCCGCGAGGCGTGCACGACGTTCTTCCACACCTGCGGAACAGCCAAGATGGGCGAGGACGCGATGGCCGTCGTCGACAGCCGTCTCGCCGTGCACGGGCTGGACGGCCTGCACGTTGCCGATGCCTCGGTGATCCCAACGATCCCGACCTGCAACACCCACGCGCCCGCCACGATGATCGGCGAGCGCGCCGCCGATTTCCTGCTCGCGGCGGCAGCTTGAGGATGTCATGACCGACGGACCGCACACGGAGTACCCGCGATGACCCAAGGTCTCATCCTCGCTGCCGACACGCTGCTCACCATGGATGAAGATAACCACGTGTTGCCTGATGGCGCCGTGCTGGTCGAGGATGGTCGTATCGCCGCGGTCAGCGCACTCGCAGCATTGCGCGCTGCGTATCCGGCCGTGGCCGTGAAGAAACTCGACAATGCGGTGCTTTTGCCTGGGCTGGTCAATGCCCATGCGCATTCCGGTTTTTTGCGCGGCACGGCGGAGCACCTGCCGGTTTGGGACTGGCTGACGCTCCATATCAATCCGATGCATCGCGTGCTGCAGCCGCACGAGGCCGAGGCGGCATCGTGGCTCTGCTACGCGGAATCCGTGCTCGGCGGCACGACCACCGTCGTCGACATGTGGCGGTTCATGGAAGGCAGCGCCAGGGCGGCCGAGGCGATCGGCAACCGCCTGGTCGCCGTGCCTTACGTCGGCGAGCATCCCGACTACAACTACTTCGACACACTCGACATGAACGAGGCGATGATCGAGGGCTGGCATCGCAAGGCGGGCGGCCGTATCAATGTGTGGGTCGGGCTGGAGCATCTGTTTTATGCCGACGGGGCCGGCCAGCGCCGGGCGATCGAACTCGCAAGGAAACACGACACCGGCTTCCACACGCATTGCAGCGAGGCCGAGATCGAGATCGCGGAATTTAAGCGGCGCTACGGCAAACGCCCGATGTTCGCGCTGGACGACCTTGGCTTCTTCGAAACGTCGCGCGCCATGATCGCCCACGCCGTCTGGCTCGATCGAGAAGAGATCGAGCTTATTTCCAAGCGCCGCGTTTCGGTGGCCCACAATCCTGTTTCCAACATGAAGCTGGCAAGCGGCATCGCGTTGGTGGCTGAGATGCTGAAGGCCGGCGTGCCTGTCGGGATCGGCACCGACGGCGAGAAGGAGAACAACAATTTCGATATGTTCGAAGAGATGAAGGTGACTTCGCTGCTGGGCAAGCTCAAGGACCTCGACGCCGCCGCCATGGATAGCTGGCAGGTGCTGCGCATGGCCACCATTCTCGGCGCCAGGGCGATCGGTCTCGACCACGAGATCGGCTCGATTGAAGTCGGCAAGCGCGCCGACATCATCGCGGTCCGCACCGATACGCCGCGCATGACGCCGGTCTTCCGCGACGGACCCTATTTCAACTTCCATCACAATCTTGTCCACGCCGTGCGCGGCAGCGACGTGTCTTTGACGATGGTCGATGGCGAGATCCTGGCCGAGGACGGCGCGCTGCGCACCGGCGACCTGCGCGAGATCATCGCCGAAATCCATCGCGTCGCGCCTGGCCTGTTCGCCCGGCGCGCCGCTTTCCTTGCCCAGAATTCCGGCGGCAGCCTGCAATGGACTCAATAAGGCGAGCCCCGGTCATGAAGACGACGGACAGGGCGGCACTGGACGATTGGTACGCGGTGGAGACGGTCGCCGACCTGGATGGCGCGCCGAGCCATACGCGGCTGCTCGGCCAAGACATCGAACTGGTCCGTGACATCACGGGCGAAATCACGGTTCGGGAGGTCCTGGACGACGGCAACCGCGGCCCCGCGCTGCCCGTCCGGCAGCGCTACGGCTGCGTCTGGACGACGCTGGGCCTGCCCGGGAAGGAAATCTTCGAGATCGCCGAGGCATCGGAACCCGACCGCCGCTACGTGCCCTGCGGCTGGGTGACGATGCGGGCGTCGGGTTTGCGTGTCGTGGAGAACTTCCTCGACATGGCGCATTTCCCCTTCGTGCATACCGACATTCTCGGCTCGGAGCCGCACACGGAAGTACCCGCCTATCTGAGCGAGATACGTCGCGAAGTAGACGAGGTCTGGGCGACCAACTGCACGTTTTTCCAGCCGCGCATTGCCGCCACGGAAAGCTCCGGCGCGTTCGTGCATCTGACCTATCGCGTGCCGAGCCCATTCGTGGTGATGCTCTATCGCGTGTGCCCCGTGGCGCCGGACCGGCTCGACGCAATCGCGCTGTTCATCCAGCCCATCGAGGAAGACCGCTGCCGCGCCCAGCCGGTCATGTATCTCGTCGACTCGGCTTCGACGCAGACGGCGTTGCTCAACTTCGAACAGGTCATCTTCCTGCAAGACCGGATCATCGTGGAGAACCAGCGGCCGCTGCGCCTTCCGCTCGAGCCGCGGATGGAAATCCCGACCCGCGCCGACAGCGCCTCCATCGCCTACCGCCGCTGGCTGAAGGAAAAAGGCATCCGTTTCGGCACGACCGCGAGAGCCACATGACCGAGTCGGGTCTCCAGGTGCTTCGCCCGACCTCCGTTGCCGAGGCGCTGTCATTGGCAGGCGAGGGCGCGTCGCAACTGGTCGCCGGGGGCACGGCGCTGCAGCTCGGCTGGGCGAAGGGCCTGCCAAAGCCGCGGCGCCTCATCGACATCGGCCGTATCGCCTGCCTGAAGGGCATCCAACTGGCCGGCGACGGGTTTCGGATCGGCGCACTGACGACCCTGGGTGCCTTGGAGCGTGACCGGGCGATAGGCGAGACTTTGCCTCTGCTCGCAGCCGCAGTCCGCGCCACGGCGGGACCCGCCGTCCGCAATCTCGCAACGCTGGGCGGCAACGTCGCGGGGGGCACGGGTTGCCTTCTGCCGGCCCTGCTCGCGATCGATGCGAAGCTGGAGATCGTCTCACCGGCTGGGCGCGCCGTCGTGCCGCTCGCGCAATGGTTGGCCGACGCACCGTCAGCGGGCCTCATTGAGACGGTCATCGTTCCACCGCAGCCTGCCGCTCGCTGGACCCATCGCAAAGTCGGCCTGCGCGCCGCCTTCACCCCAAGCGTGGCCGGTGTCGCCGGGTTGATCGAAACGGCGGACGATCGTGTCACGATCGCGCGGCTCGCGGCCAGCGGCGGCGGGGAAGCAGCCCGTCTCGGTCACGCCGAAGCGCTGCTCATCGGCCGGCGCCTCCAAGAGATCGATTGGGCCGAGCTGCACGCCGCAATTCTCGAAGAGGCGCCGGCGATCGATGATGCATGGCGGTCCGACCGCTATCGGCGCAGTGTCGTGGCGAATGCGCTGGTCTTCGGGCTCGGCGGAAAGTTGTCCCAAGGAGCACATTCGCCGCGCCGGCGGACCGTGCCGTCCGGAAATCCACCTGCCGAAATTCTCGTGTCGCGATCGGAGATCGGCGCACGCTGGCACCAGCGGCCGGACTTTGCACCGAAAATCGCAGGCAGGCTCGAATACCTGACCGACCGTCGCGAGCCCGCCATGCTGGTCGGGCGCATTCGGCGTGCCGGCATTCCCCATGCAAGGATCGTTTCCATCGATACGAGCGCGGCCGAGGCGCTGCCAGGAGTCGCGGCGGTTGTAACGCACCGCGACATTGCCGGCAGCAATGCCTTCGGCGTTGTCGTGCAGGATCAGCCGGCACTGTGCTTCGACAAGGTCCGCTATTTCGGCGACGCTGTTGCTGCCGTTGCCGCTGTTGACACACGGACGGCCGAACGCGCGCTTGCTCTCGTCAGCGTCGAATACGAGCCGCTGCCAATTGTGAGCGATCCCCAACAGGCACTCGCCGCTGGGGCCGAGCCGGTCCACGCCTCAGGCAATCTGCAGTGCAGCTTCGAGTTCACGCGTGGCGATGCCGCCGCGGCTTTTGCCAAGGCAGCTCATATCGTCGAGGCTGTCTACGAAACGCGGAGCCAGATGCACGGCTTTATGGAGACGGAGGGCGGCTACGCTTTCGTCGGCACGGATGGTACCCTGAACGTCTTTGCCGGTGGGCAGCATGGCCGCCGCGACCGCATGCAGCTCTCGCGCATCCTCGGTATGCCGCAAGAGCGGATACGGGTGGTCACCAGCCCGACTGGCGGCGCTTTCGGCGGCAAGGACGAGCTGACCGTGCAGCCGGCCCTGGCCCTGCTGGCGCTGAAGACCGGACGCGCCGTGCGGCTGCATCTCGACCGGGCGGAATCCGTCATCGCGGGTACCAAGCGCAATGCCATGCACATCCATATGCGCACCGCCTGCGACGCCGAGGGTCGTCTGCTCGCCCAACAGGTGGATGTGATCGCGGATGCCGGCGCCTACGCGTCGCTCGGTCCGGGCGTGCTTGAGACGGCGCTCGAACACGCCTGCGGGCCATATGTCGTTCCCAACGTCCTCAGCTCGGGCAGGCTCGCCTATACCAATAACGGCGTCTGCGGCGCGTTTCGTGGCTTCGGTGCCAACCAGATGGCCTTCGCGGTAGAGTGCCAGCTGGACCGGCTGGGCGAAGCCGCCGACATCGACATTATCGAGATACGGCGCCGCAATTTGCGCGAGCCTGGCACGCGAGGCCATCTCGGCCAGCAGGTCGCGCCGTCCGAACGTCTGGCCGAGATGCTGCAAGCCGCCGCTGCTGACCCGATCTGGGCCAAGCCGCGTGGTCCGTCGTTCGACGGCTCTGAGACTATCGGCGTCGGGATGGCGATGAACTATCAAGGCAATGGACTAGGCACGCTGCCGCCGGACCCGGCCGGAGGCGCGTTGCGCTTGGCTCCGGATGGCATGATCGAAGCGCTCTATGGCCTGGACGAGATGGGACAAGGCCTGCTCACCTCGGTGAAGGCCGCGGTCGCCGGAGCGCTCGGCTGCGGCCGCGACGATGTCCGGCCGGTCACCGGTGATGCATTCCAACAGCGGGTCACTGCTCTTGAGTTTCGCCGAACTTGCCGAGGCGTTGCCTCCCGACCGGCTGCCAGCTGCTGCCGTCAGCTTCGAGTTTCCGAAATCGGACTATCTGGAAGGCAATGCACGCCTGATCTTCGCCTTCGGCGCGACACTGTGTCGTGGCGCGCGTTGCCGTGAGCCGCATCACTGGGCAGATACGCGTGCTCGAGCTCCATCAGCATACCGCGGCCGGACCGATGCTCGATGCTGCCGCCTATCTTGGCCAGATCGAAGGCGGCGGCGTCCAGGGGCTGGGCTTCACCCTCACTGAGGACGCGGCTATGCGGGATGGCCGGGATCTTGCCGGCAACCTCGATTTCTACATGCTGCCAGGCATTGCCGACACGCCGGAAAGCTTCGCGACCTTCGCGTTGGAGGATCTGGACGAGGACGACCCGTTCGGCCCGCGCGGAGTTGGTGAGCTTGGCATTGGTGCCGTGACGCCAGCCGTCGTCAACGCGATTGCGGACGCCACAGGGGCTTGGCCCGAGCGCCTCCCGGTCGATCCTGAATGGGTACTCGACGCGCTGCAGAGGAGTGCAGCGTGAGTGCCGAGATCGCGATTACCTTTAACCTAAACGGCTGCCGCCAGGCGCTGGCCGTGCCCGCCGAGTTGCGCCTGATCGACCTGCTGCGCGATCATTTCGGCATGACTGCCGCCAAGATGGCTTGCGGCATCGGCCGCTGCGGCGCTTGTTCCGTGCTGATGGACGATCGCGCGGTCAATGGCTGTCTGCTCATGTCGTGGCAACTCGACGGGGCCACCATCATCACGCCGGAGGGTTTCGACGACCTTCCCGAAGCCATTGTCCTGCGCCAGGCTCTGGCGGCCGAAAACGCTTTCCAGTGCGGCTACTGCGCACCCGGCATCACTGTTGCGCTGACCGCTCTGCTGCTGGAGAATCCGGCTCCAGACGCGTCTCAGATCCGCACTGCGCTCGAAGGCAATATCTGCCGCTGTACCGGCTATCATTCCATCATCCGCGGTGCCCTCGCGGCGGTCGAGGCGTTCGCTTGCGGGGTACGGACATGACGGTCATCATTCGAAACGGTGCAGCCAGGCACGCAGGCGTCGAGGCGTTCCTGGCCAAACCCAGAATGCGGCACCTGATCGGCGGCGGCTGGTGCGACGCCAGCGATGGCGCAACCTTGCCCGCGACCGATCCTGCGAATGGCGACACGCTCGCGCTGCTGGCGCAAGGCACAGCCGATGACGCCGGGCGCGCCGTTGCTGCGGCGCGTGCTGCTTTCGAAGGCGAGAGCTGGCGCGACATGACACCGTCGGCACGCGGCAAGCTGCTATGGCGCATCGCCGACCTGATTGAACGCCATGCCGATGAGCTTGCAGAACTCGAGACGCTTGACCAAGGAAAGTCGCTGAAGACCTCGCGCTTCGCCGAGATTCCCGCCTCGGCCGAGCAGTTCCGCTATTTTGCCGGTTTTGCCACGAAAATCCTCGGCACGACCATCCCCACCTCCATCAGCTACCAACCGGTGGGCAGCAAGATTTTCGCCTACACGGTGCGAGAGCCGATCGGTGTCGTGGCTGCCATAACGCCATGGAATTCGCCGCTGCTTATGGCCTCGATGAAGCTCGCCCCGGCGCTTGCCGCCGGCTGTACGATCGTGCTCAAGCCAGCTGAGGAAACGTCGCTCACCGCGCTCAGGCTCGGCGAACTGATGATCGAAGCCGGCTTGCCGGACGGCGTCGTCAATATCGTGACCGGTCTCGGTGAAACCGTGGGCGCAGCATTGGCTGCAGATCCCGATGTCGATAAGGTCGCCTTCACCGGCTCGACGGAAGTCGGAAAGATGATCGTCTCCAGCGCGCGGCAATCTGAAGAAGCTGACGCTCGAGCTGGGCGGCAAGTCGCCGGCCATCATCATGCCCGATGCGGACATGGGGCTCGCAATCCCCGGAGTGGCTCGGGGGATCTTCGCCAATGCCGGCCAGGTCTGCGTCGCCGGCTCGCGTGTCTATGCGCATCGCTCGATCTACGACCGTCTGGCGGAGGGGCTGGCGGAAGAGGCGCGAAAGCTGCGTCTCGGACACGGGCTTGGCCCGGATACCGACCTTGGTCCGCTGGTCAACGGAACCCAGGCTGCGCGCGTCGCCTTCTACGTCGGCGATGGTGCTTCCAGCGGCGCCGAGATCATCGCCGGCGGCCGGCGCTTCGACAACTTCTTCGAGCCGACCGTGGTTACCGGCGTGCGCCCGGACATGCGCATGATGCGCGAGGAAATCTTCGGCCCGGTCGTTGCCGTGACACCGTTCGACGATGTCGCGGAGGCGATAAGCCTTGCGAACGACTCGCCCTACGGCCTCGCCGCAAGCGTCTGGACCCGCGACCTATCCACTGCGCATCGCCTTGCCGCACGTATCCGGTCGGGCACCGTCTGGATCAATTGCCATTCCTACTTCTCGCCGGAACTGCCGAAGGGCGGCCACAAGCAATCCGGTTGGGGCTATGAGAACGGCGCACCGGGTCTGGAGAACTATCTCGAGACGAAAACGGTCTGCGCGGTGATTTAGCCGCGCCTTTTCCGCGATGTTCGCGGATCGGAGGCTGACAGCCCTTCCATCGGCGGACAAGGATTGATCGAAAATTGCTCGGATCCTCCTGAGGACCAGTTCCTTGGCGGCCTTGGTCCACATCGACGTTGCACTTGACTCGTCCATATTATCCGTAATAAATCATACATATTGCCATCGAAAAAAGGCGGCAGGTCTGGGAGGACCGATGAAAATCACGGCCATCAAGGCGCGCGTCTGCAATGCGGAAATGCGCAACTGGGTCTTCGTCCGGGTCGAAACCGACGAGCCCGGGCTGTTTGGCTGGGGTGAGGCAACGCTGGAATGGAAGACGCGAGCCGTCGTTGGGGCGCTTCAGGACCTTGAGGCCCTGCTCATCGGGCAGGATCCGCGCAACGTGGAGCAGTGCTACCAGATACTTACGCGCCACGGATTTTGGCGTCTTGGCGTCGAGGGAATGTCTGCCGTCAGCGGCATCGAGATCGCGCTCTGGGACATCCTGGGCAAGTCATTGGGCGTCCCCGTCTGGCGCCTTCTGGGCGGACAGGTTCGCGACTATCTGCGCACCTATACGCATCTCGGCCTCGGAGACATGAAGGCGGTCTATGAGACCGGATCCGCGGACGCGATCGTGGAACGCGGACGCATCGTGACGCAGGCAGGCTACGATGCGGTCAAGGTCGTCTGCATTCCCTACACCCACTACGCATCGCCTGCGAAAGCCGTTGATTCTGTCGCCAACATGGTTGGCTCACTTCGCGAGGCCATAGGTCCGGACATCGACATCATGGTCGATTTCCATGGACGCCCTGCATCCGTTAACGCTGCGATGGACTACCTCAGAGCAATCGAGCCGGCCCGCATCATGTTCGCGGAAGAACCCGTGCCGCCCGAAGATGTTGCCGGACTGGCGCATATCACGGCGCGATCGGCCGTGCCGATCGCTTCCGGCGAGCGGCTGATCGGGCGTCGCGAATTCACGCACTCGATCGCAGCCCGTGCCTTCAACATTGCCCAGCCTGATATTTGCCACACTGGCGGTCTGCTGGAGACAAAGAAGATCGCGGCCATGGCGGAAACGGCAGGCATCGGCCTTGCGCCGCACAACCCGCTCGGTCCGATCGCTGGCGTCGCTGCTCTTCACTTCGGCATATCGACGCCAAACGTCGTCATTCAGGAGGAGATGTCCGGTGCCGTCGCCTGGTACGACGACGTCGTTACCTGGCCAATTCGGCGTAAACCAGGCCGCTGGGACCTGCCCGATCTGCCGGGCCTTGGCGTCACCGTCAATGAGGACGTCATCGCGCGTCACCCCTTCAAGCAGGAAGTGCTGCATGCCCGCAATGCCGTCATGCCGGACGGCACCGTGGTCGACTGGTGAATGCAATGGCAGGCCGGCTGCAAGGAAAGATCGCAATCATCACGGGCGCCGGCCAAGGCATAGGTGCCGCCACCGCCCGGGCTTTTGCAACACATAGGGCAAAGACCGTCATTGCCGAACTGAATGCGGCAAGCGGCAAAGCGGTCGCCGACGAATTGCGTGCCGGAGGCGCCGACGTATTGTTCGTCGAGACGGATGTCACGGACACATCCGCGGTCGCGGACATGGTCGCCGGCACGATCACGGCCTATGGCGGCGTCGACATTCTGGTCAACAATGCCGGTGCCAACGTGTTCTACGAACCATTGCTGATGCCGGATGAGGAATGGGAGCGCTGCCTCAAGCTCGACCTCCAGGCCGCGTGGTTCTGCGCCAAGGCGGTTTTGCCGACGATGCTGGCGAAGGGCTCGGGGTCCATCGTCAACATAGCGAGCTGTCACGCCTTCCAGATCATTCCCCATACGTTCCCGTATCCGGTCGCCAAGCATGCACTTTTGGGCCTGACCCGTTCGCTGGCCATCGAATATGCCGCACGCGGTATCCGGGTGAACGCGATAGCACCCGGCTATATCGAGACGCCGATCGCGGAAGCCTACTGGAACACATTCCCGAACCCCGCCGAGGAGAAGCGGCGAGCCTACGACCTCCATCCGCCCAAGCGAATTGGCCGGCCGGACGAGGTTGCAATGACGGCGGTTTTCCTAGCTTCGGACGAAGCGCCGTTCATAAATGCCGAGACGATCACCATCGATGGTGGGCGCTCGGTTCTCTACCACGACTAGCAACCACCATTGAGCTCAGGGAGGATCTTCATGAAAACCACAACAAAGGCTTTGGCGACATTTGCGGTACTGGCTGCCGGACTGATGAGTGGCACAGCAAGCGCAGACGACATCAAGATCGGCTACATCAACAAGATGGGAGACCACCCATGGTTCGTCGCCGAAGTCGGCGGCGCCAAGAAAGCGGCTGAGGCGGCAGGGGCCGCGTTCGTGTCGCAGGACGTTCAGTTCGACGCCAATTTGACGATCACGACCTTCGATACGATGGTCGGCGATGGCGTGAAAGGCATCGCCATCGTTGTCCCCGACAAGGCACTGGGACCGGTCATCGCGGAGAAAGCAAAGGCCGCAAAAATTCCCTTGGTGGCGGTGGACGACGATATCTACTACCAGGATGGCACCCAGGTCCCCTATGTCGGCATGAATGCTTACAATATCGGTGCGCGGGTGGGCGAAGAGCTTGCCAAGCTCTACAAGGCTGAAGGCTGGGCGGGCAAAGAAGTGCGCATCGCCTCGATCGAGGACCGCAAGGCCGATACCTGCATGCAGCGCAACAAGGGCGCGGAAGAAGCGTTCCTGAAGGCGGTGCCCGATTTCAAGCCGGGCAACATCGTTCGCGTCCCCTACGACAACACGATGGTCAACGCCATCGACGTGATGACCACCACACTGACGGCCAATCCCAGCGTCACGAACTGGATATTCTATTCATGCAACGATGACGGCGTGCTGGGTGGTGCGCGAGCACTGGAGAATGCTGGCTATTCCGCAGACCAGGGCATGGGGATCGGCATCGACGGGAGCCGCGCCTGCGATGCCTTCGGATCCGGAAAGCCCTCGGCGTTCCGTGGTACGATGTGGCTCAATTCGGAAAATCATGGCGCGCTGGCGGTGAAGATTCTCTTGGCCTCCATCAAGGACGGAACCAAGCTTCCCGTTCAATCCTTCACTGACCCGGAATACATCACCGCCGACAATTTTGCGTCGGACTACAAAGCCAAGCTCTGCCACTGAACCAGATATGCGTCATGCGCCGCAGTGCGCATGACCCTCTTTGGGCCGGCAGTTCGTCGACGGGCACACGGGATCGATCCTCGGGAGTGAGCTTTTGACGCAATCGGATTTCTTCTCGCTCGACAGGATATCGAAGCGCTTCGGCGTCGTGCAGGCGCTCGACAATGTCTCGATTGCCTTTCGGCCAGGAGAGGTGCTTGCCCTGGTTGGCGAGAATGGCGCCGGCAAGTCGACAATGATGCGAATTCTCGAGGGCGTGTTCGCACCGGACACCGGCACCGTGCTGCATGGCTCCACGCCGATCGTTTTCAGCGAACCGCGCGACAGCCACAGAGCCGGAATACGCGTCATCCATCAGGAGCCGGAGATCGTTCCGAACCTGACCGTGGCCGAGAACATTTTCGTCGGCGAATTGCCGCGGTTGGCAGGCGTCCTGCTCGACTGGCACAGGCTCGAGGACCAGACCGATAAAGTGCTTGCGACCTTCGGCATGCAGCAGGATATGCTGCCGCGTCAACTCTGCAGCACACTCGGTCCGGCACAGCGCCAGATGATCGAAATCATGCGCGCCATACGTGCCGGCGGCCGGCTGATCGCATTCGATGAGCCGACCTCGTCACTGACCGACGACGAAGCGCGCCGTCTGTTTTCAGTAATTCGCCGGCTGCGCGGCGAGGGCACTTCGATCGTCTACATCTCTCACAGGCTGAACGAGGTCATCGACCTTGCGGATCGCATTGTCGTGTTGCGGGACGGCCGGCTGGTCGATGATTCCCCCGCTGCCGGTGCCAGCGAGCAGACCATAGCCAAGCTCATGGTGGGCCGCGACATAGCCGATCTGTTTACGCGCGAGACGTGGCAATCGGGGCAACCGTTGCTGGAGGTGACGGGCCTGATCACCGACCACGTCACCGATGTGAGCCTCAAGGTCCGCCGCGGCGAGGTGCTCGGCATTGCCGGCCTTATGGGTGCGGGTCGATCCGAACTGGCAAAGGCGATTGTCGGCTATGATCGGCGCCTCGACGGAACCATAACGATGAATGGTGTGCCCGTTGGCCCCAACAGTCCGCATGCAGCGATCGTGGCGGGCATCGGCTTTGCCCCAGAAGACCGCAAGCACGAGGCGCTGCTGTTGTTCCGAAGCATTCTTGATAACGCGTCGCTTTGCGTGCCCGACAGAACGTCGACCTTCGGCTTCTTCAACCGGCGCAAGGCACTGGAGATCGTCTCACCGCTTGCAGCAAAGATGTCGATCAAGGCGCCTAACCTCGACGAACAGGTTTCGAAATTATCGGGTGGCAACCAACAGAAGGTCGTTCTCGCGCGCTGGCTTGCGCGGCAGCCGATGCTTCTCATCCTCGACGAGCCGACCCGCGGCATCGACATCGGCGCCAAGGCGGAAATCTATCGCCTGATCGACGAACTCGCCGCCAGCGGCATCGGCATAATCCTGATTTCCTCGGAAATGCCGGAACTGATCGGGCTGGCCGACAGGGTGCTTGTTATGGCTGGAGGCCGGATCACGGCCGAACTTTCCCGCCCTGACATCGACGAGGCCACGATCCTGAGACATGCCATGCCTCAATCTGCAGCATCGCTTGGAGGACAAATTCAGTGAACAGCCTTGAGCTCAGGACAGCAACAACGCAAACCGGCAAAAGGCGCGCTTCCTTGCGCATCGCAGAGCGCATCGGCATTCACAACATAAGCCTTCTTGTTGCTCTCGCCATTCTCGTGCTCATTTTCGGCACCCTGAGAGGCGACGTGTTCTTCTCCAGCCGAAACCTGCTGAACATCGGTCTAGGCATTACCATCCTGGGCGTTCTGGCGATGAGCCAGACCGTGGTTATTGTCGCCGGAGGGCTCGATATTGCCGTCGGCGCAATTGTCGGTCTGACCACAGTATCGACGGCAATGGCCATCCAGGCCACCGGATCACCCGCCGCGGGCATTCTTGCCGGCCTGGTCCTGGGCGGTGTTGCCGGCCTCGTGAACGGCATCATCATCACCTATGGGCGGGTCAACGCTGTCATCGCGACTCTCGGTACGATGGCGATCTTCCGCGGCATCGCGTTCATCATGTCCGACGGGCAATCGATCGCGATTTTCAGCGAGACTTTCCGCTTCATCGGGATCGGACGAATCCTCGGCCTGCCTCTGCTGATCTGGATTCTCTTGCTGACCGCGATCGTGTTCCATCTCTTCCTTGCCCGCTCGATCGTTGGCCGCAACATCTATGCCCTGGGCGGCAATCCCGTTGTCGCACGCTTCTCCGGCATCAACATCAACCGCTACCGCGTCGGCATCTACATCATGAGTGGAGTGGCGGCCGGCTTGGCCGGGATTCTGTTGGCTGCCCGTACCGGCTCCGGGCAGCCCGTATCCGGATCCCAAGGCCTGGAACTCGAGGCCATCACAGCGGCCGTTCTTGGTGGCTGCGCCTTGCAGGGCGGCAAGGGCACGATCGTCGGCGCACTGCTGGGCGTCGCCATCATTGGCGTCCTCAACAACGGAATGATACTGACGTCCGTGCCAACCTTCTATCAGTTGCTTGCCAAGGGCTCGCTGCTGATACTTGCTGTGGTAATTGCCGAGTACCACTTGAACAGGACATGACGATGGACGCGGCGATCGCTTCGACTGGCCAAGGCAAGCATGACATTCCTGCCGCAGATGGCACCACGTCATCGCTCAAGGATCGCATCGCACGCGATCTCGGACAGCGCATCCTCGCCGGCTCCTACGCCCAGCACTCCGTCCTGCCGACGGAAGCCGAGCTTTGCGTTATCTACGGGGCGAGCCGCACCGCGCTTCGCGATGCTCTTCTGACGCTTTCGGCGAAAGGATTGATCGAGGCGCGCAAGCGGGCCGGGACGCGTGTGCGCGTGTCGAGCGAATGGAACAGGCTGGATGCACAGGTTTTGGAATGGATGCGCGATATCGAGCCCGATCTCGATTTCGTCCGAGGATTGATCGAGGCGCGGCTGGTCATTGAACCCGCTGCCGCCCAACTTGCGGCCAAGATGGCGACGTCAGGCGATCTCGCGGTCATCGAAGCGGCCTATGAAGCCATGCGCATTGCTCCGCAGGATGATCTCGCTGCGTGTCTCGATGCCGACGTCAGGTTTCATACGGCCATCCTGCGTGCCAGCCGCAACCCGGTGTTCGCCAATCTCGGCAATATGCTTGCGGCCGCCCTCAGCTTCTCCTTCCGCTTGACCACATCGGCCACCGCTAATTACCAGCAGACGCTGAGCGCGCATGGCGACGTGCTGGAGGCAATCAGGATGCGGAGGGCCGACGATGCACACGATCAGATGAAGGCGCTCATCGGGATCGCGTCGAACGACCTTCTTGCAGTGGCTCGCAAAGGCCGCCATCAACAGCCGATCGCCGCTGCCAAGGCCAATACCGTCTGAAGCGGATGGTCGGGACGATCAAGATCAGAAGCGGAGACCTGTCTGCTGAAATCGTCCCATCGCTTGGGGCAGGTCTTGCGAGACTGGACCATGGACGCGTGCCGCTCTTCAGGCCTTGGCCGAACGGCGGGAGCAGCAACCCGTTCGACCTTGCCTGCAACCTGCTTTTGCCATGGTCAAATCGCATCTCGGGCGGCGGGTTCACATTCGACTGCAAATTCCACGAACTGCCTGCCAATGTTGCACGCGAGCCCTTTCCCATTCACGGCAATGGATTTTCGAGCGAGTGGGACGTCGACAGCATAACGCAGGACAACGCAAAGCTGTCGCTCATCAGCAACGGGCCTGGCCCATACCGATATCGCGCCGAGGTGAGCTACGCGCTGGCCGGACAGGGGCTCGAGCTGAAACTTCGCATCGTCAATCGGGCATCGATCAGATTGCCGTTCGGGCTTGGCATCCATCCATGGTTCCCGAGAACAGCGTTGACCACGCTTCACGCCGCGGCATCACAGGTTTGCATCGAACGGCCCAACCACCTCCCTGAACGGTTTGTGGATATCAAAACCCATCCCGATTGGAATTTCGGCGCCCCGGCCGCCTTGCCGAGCGGATGGATAAACAATGTGTTCGCTGGCTGGGATGGTGTCGCCTCCATATCTTGGCCAGAGCACAGTTGCAGCCAGCGGATTGAAGCTTCATCGCCCTTGAATTTGTACCTGGTCTATTCGCCATCGGACGAGAGCGACTTCTTCTGTTTTGAACCGGTCAGTCATGTTGTCGATGCTCATAATCGGGGTTCGATCGACAAATGGAATGGACTGTCGGTGCTTGGGCCCGGCGAGAGCCTGGCAGCACGTTGCAGCTTTGCCGTCAGTTAGGCGGACCTCTGCGGCGCCCTCGAATTGGCGGATGTCGGCCTGCATGTCCGGTGACAACGAAGCCGTCTTTTCGTCCAAACGGAGCTTGAGAAGAGGGAACTCCGGCGACCGGGAACCCGCGAGCCAGTTCGACGTTTGCCGGATGTCGCTGCGCAGCTCGTCTGCTTGACGGGCCACCAAATGTGCCTGGCAGGATTGGATCAATGACGGATGTTGAACCAAAAGAATTCGTGCTCGCGGGCATCGTCATGAAGCGACTGGTCTCCGGCGAACAGACGGGAGGCTTGTTGAGTCTGTTCGAAAACAGAAGCGACGGGCACACCAAAACGCCAATCCATGTTCATGCGAATGACGACGAGACGGTCTACGTCATCGAAGGGCACTTGACCGCAATTGTGGACGGTGTGGTCCGAACGCTCTCGCCCGGCGAGAGCATGTTTTTGAAGCGGGGCATCCCGCACCAGCTTATGAATCCCGGCAATCAGCTCGTTCGCTATATCCTGATAGACACGCCAAGTGTGTTCGAGCAGTTTCTCGCCGAAGGTGGCCATGAACGCAGCAAGGGAGAGGTGGTCGGGCCGCCAACGCCTGCCGATATCGAGCGGCTCAAAGTAGCCGCGCCGAAGTTTGGGATTACGCTCCTGCAGGACTGGCCGGCAAGAGAGTAGATGACTTCGTGATGGCGGCTTGGATCGCCGCTAAAGCCGGCCCTTGCCCGAGGAACCGGTATTGGCTAGCCGTCGGCAATCCAATCCGAGAGGCTTCGCGAAAAACTTCGCGGCACGATGAGCTCGCACGCGGTCTCGCCGGTGCGCAGGAAGAGCACGGGCACGTGATGGAGGGATGTTTGCACGGCGCGGCCCGGAGCGGCGGTCGGCGCGTGCCAGTTGACGGCAATGCAGCCGGACAGAAGCCTTGCGATACCAGGGCCGGCCATTTTCAAACGAACACGACCTTCCCCGAGGGGCACGGAACAGCCGAGATCGGGGTCGACGACAAGGGCTGGCGCCTCTGTGCCTTCGTCGAGAGCCAGCCAAAGGCGGCGAGGTGCAACGCGGATGGTCAAAAGGCCCTTGTGGCGAACCGTCTCTCCCACCGAAGCGGGAAGTTTCGTGTTGAGCGACGCCGAGACGCTCTTTTCGAATTGTCTCAGTGTCGCGTCCCAGCCCTCGATCTGGATAAGCGGACAATCCGCCACGGACAGACTGAAATCCCGAGAAGAGGTCAAGCTAGCCATGCAGCCGTTCTCCCTGCGGATCGATGAATACCGGCGAGACAACGCGGGCGCGAACCGTTTCGGCCTTCATCGGATAGACCGCCACGACCTCGCTTCCTTCTGCCGCGACATCACCGGCAAGCAGGGCCAATCCGACATAGCGGTCGAGTTCTGGGCTAAAGGTGATCGAGGTCACCCGGCCGCGGCCATGGCCCTCGATCTTGTCGTCCGGCAGGAACAGGATCGCCCCGCCGCGGAGGCGCTTGCCGTCTTCGGCGCATTCCAGTCCGACCAGCCGCTGGCGCTCAGGCGCCTGATAGGCCTGGCGGCGGCGCAGTACATCGCCGACGAAGCCGCTGCGCTTGCCGGCCATGCGGCCGAGGCCGAGATCGTCGAGCGTCGTGCGCCCATCGATCTCCGGTCCGGCGACATGGCCCTTTTCGACCCGCAGCGCGCCGAGCGCCTCGACACCGTAAGGCTTCAGGTCGAAGGGTGTGCCGGCTTCGAGCAAGAGGCTCCAGAGCTGTTCACCGGCAGTGGCGCCGACATAGACTTCGTAAGCGCGCTCGCCGGAATAACTGAGGCGCAGGATGCGGAGCCCACGGCCCTGCCACTCGCTTTCGAGTAGCCCCATATGCGGAAGCGCCGCGTCGGAAACGTCGAGACCAGGAAAAGCAGCACCGAGGATTGCGCGGCTGTTAGGCCCGGCAACCGACATCGCCGCCCATTCATCGCTGACCGAGGTAACGGCCACGCGCAAATCCGGCCAGGCCGTGTCGAGCAGGAATTCGAGACGCGACAGCACATCGGCGGCCTTGGCGGTCGACGTGGTCATGAAGAACCGGTTTTCCGCCAGCCGCGTCGTGGTGCCGTCGTCGAAGACGATGCCGTCGTCGCGCAGCATGACGCCGTAGCGGGCGCGGCCGACCGGCAGCCTGGCAAATCCGTTGGCATAGACGCGGTCGAGGAAGATTGCCGCATCCGGGCCCTGGACATCGATCTTGCCGAGCGTGGAGATGTCCATCAGCCCCGCGGCCTGACGCACGGTACGCATTTCGGCAACATAGGCCTCGTTCACGTCGCGGCCCGACTGCCGGTAGAAATAGGGCCGCATCCAGAGCCCGACCTCGAGCATCTCGGCGCCGTTCGCCATGTGCCGGTCGTGCATCGGCGTGCGGCGGATCGGCTTGAAATGATGGCCGACGGCGCGTCCGGCAAGCGCGCCGATCGCCACCGGCGTATAGGGCGGGCGGAAGGTCGTGGTGCCGGTCTCGGGAATCGTTGCGCCGCGCAGCGCTGCCATGGCGGCAAGTGCGGGAAAATTGCTGGTCTTGCCCTGATCGGTGCCCATGCCGAGCGTGGTGTAGCGCTTCAGATGCTCGACCGATTCATAGCCCTCACGATGGGCGAGCTCGATATCCCCGGTCGTCACGTCCATCTGGAAATCGACGAAGGCCTTTCCGCGTCCAGCGGGCAGGGCTTCGCGAAGCACGGTCGAGGCGGTCTCATCGAGATCGAGTTTCGATGGAGCGGGCACCGGCGCCGACTTGCCGCAGGAGGCTGCCGCTTCGATGCCGGCGCGATGGCCGTGCTCGACGGCAGCGGCGGTCGCATAAGCTCCTATCATTGCGCCGGCGCCGAACTGGCTGGCTGAAAAGACGCCCGGCACGAAGCCGTCAATGTCGTCGCGATAGACAGGTTTGACACCGAGGTGGGAGGTGAGATGCACGGTTGGCGACCAGCCGCCGGAGATGCAGACCAGGTCGCAGGCGGCCGAGGATTGTCCCTCCGGTCCATTGAGCGTTACGCGCCTGACGGTATGGCGGCCGTGCAGGTCGACGATGCGCGTTGCGGCCCGCACCACCACGCCGAGCCGTGCGGCTTCCGCGGCAAGTGCTGCGGGCGGGACGGCGCGCAGATCGGCAATCGTCACCTCCGCGCCGGCTGCGGCGTAATCGAAGGCGGTGCGCCAGGCACCGTCATTGCTGGTGGCGACGATGATTTTCTTGCCCGGCAGGACGGCGAAACGGTTGAGGTAGGTCCGCGCGGCCGAGGCAAGCATGACGCCGGGCCGGTCGTTGTTCGAGAACACGATCGGCCGCTCGATGGCGCCGGTGGCGAAAACGATGGCGCGGGCGCGCAGCATGGTGACCGTTTGGCGTGTCTCGCCATTCGGCTGCGGATCGGTTGGATCGCGCTGTTCGACCAGTCCAAGCACATTGCCGTCATAGCTGCCGAAAGCCGTCGTCCGCTTCATCAGCGTGATGGTTTCGAAGCCCTCCAACTCGGCCGCGGCCTGCCTCAGCCATGCGGCCGCTGCGCTGTCGGACGGTTCCGCCAGAAGCTGGCCGCCAAGCAGGAAATCCGGCTCGATCAGCGCGACCCGCGCGCCGGCCGCGGGGGCCGCCCGCGCCGCCGACAATCCCGCCGGGCCGCCGCCGACGATAGCGACATCGGCGAAGGCATGATGAACCTCGTAGCGGTCGGGATCGGGGCCGGTGGCGGCTCTGCCCAGGCCGGCCGCCTTGCGGATGAAATGTTCGTAAAACATCCAGGCGCGGCGCGTCGGGCCCATGAAGGTCTTGTAGTAGAAGCCGGCGGACAGAAACGGCGCGAAAAGGCCGTTGACGCTTTGCACGTCGAAGGCAAGCGACGGCCAGCGGTTCTGGCTCTCCACGACCATGCCGTCGGCGAGTTCCAGCGTCGCCGCCGGCAGGTTCGGCTCGCGCCTGCCGGCGCTCCCGAGCGTAACCAGCGCATTCGGCTCTTCGGGCCCGGCGGAAAAAATGCCGCGCGGGCGATGATATTTGAAGCTGCGACCGACCAGGGTGACGCCATTGGCGAGCAGCGCGGAGGCGAGCGTGTCGCCGCGATACCCAATCAGCTTGCGGCCATCGAAGGTGAAATCTACCGGCACCTCGCGACTGATGCGGCCACCCGCTGGCAGGCGTTTGCGGTTCGAACTCATGCCGGTTGTTTCCTGACAGTCGATTTCCTGGCGAAGTCGACGGATGCGATCGCGTGGTTGCGGGTGTCGCGTTCGACCACCAGCCATTGCCGGCAGCCGGTCACGTGCTGCCAGAATTCACGGTGCGGGCCGGCCGGGTTTGTCCTGATATAGACGTAGCGGTACCAGGCCTCCGGATCGGCATCGTCATGGGTTGGACGCGTGACCGAGGCATCGCCGCCATAGCGGAACTCGTCATGGTCGCGCGGGCCGCAGCAGGGGCATTCGATGCGCAGCATTTTGTCCCGCCTCCTATTGCAGCCAGGCGGAAGGGCCGATACCGGCCTCATCGAGCGTGTGGCCGGTGCGGAAACGATCGAGTCCGTAGGCCGCGATCAGGGGATGCGGCTTGCCGGTGGCGATCGTGTGGGCGAAGCACCAGCCGGAAGCCGGCGTCGCCTTGAAGCCGCCATAGCACCAGCCGCCATTGAGATAGAGGCCGTCGATCGGCGTCGGGCAGATGATCGGGCTGGCATCGGGAGTCATGTCCATGACGCCGCCCCAGTGGCGCAGCAGACGGACGCGCGAAATGCACGGCATCAAAGCAATCGCCGCCTCCGCCACCTCGCGCACGACGCCGAGATTGCCGCGCTGGGCGTATGAATTGTAGCCGTCGAGATTGCCGCCGAAGACCAGTCCGCCCTTGTCGGACTGGCTGACGTAGAAATGGTCGGCGCCGTAAGCGACGACGTGATCTACCAGCGGCTTCAGCGGCTCGGTGACAAAGGCTTGCAGGACGTGGCTTTCGATCGGCAGGTCAAGGCCGGCCTTGGCACCGAGCACGGATGTATGACCGGCAACAGCGAGGCCGACCTTGCCGGCGCCGATCCGGCCTTTCGTCGTTTCGACGCCGACGATACTGTCGCGGTCGCGGAGGAAGCCTGTCACTTCGCAGTTCTGGATTATGTCGACGCCATGGCTGTCGGCGGCGCGCGCATAGCCCCAGGCGACGGCGTCGTGGCGCGCCGTGCCCGCCCGGCCCTGGAAGATGGCACCATGGATCGGAAAGCGGGCGGTGTCGGAAAAATCGAGATAGGGCACGAGACGGCGCACCTCGTCGCGGTCGAGGATATCGGCATCAATGCCATTCAGCCGCATGACATTGGCGCGGTGGCTGAAGCCGTCGAGCTGATCGGCCGAATGCGCCGTGACGAGCTGGCCGCGCTGCGAGAACATGACGTTGAAGTTCAGCGCGCGCGACATGCCCTCCCAGAGCTTCATCGAGAATTCGTAGAACTGGGTGTTGCCGTCGAGCAGGTAGTTGGAGCGGATGACGGTGGTGTTGCGGCCGACATTGCCGCCGCCGACATAGCCCTTTTCGAGTACGGCGACGTTACGGATGCCGTGGTTCTCGGCGAGGTAAAAGGCGGTGGCGAGGCCGTGTCCGCCGCCGCCGATGACGATCACATCATAGGACGGTTTTGACTCCGCCGCACGCCAGGCGCGCTGCCAATTCTTCTGGCCGGCGAGCGCGTTGCGGAAAATCGAGAGTGCCGAGTAGCGCGCCATGCGTGCGGGCCTATCGAACGATCGGGCCGGCCGGCGTGCGGGTGAGCACTTCGGCGCCCGCGTCGGTCAAAAGCACCGTGTTGGAGACGAAGTCATTGCCGTGACCCGTTCCCATCAGCCATGACAGGATGTGGAAGCTCATCCCCGTTTCGATCTCGAGGTCGGAGCCGTGTCGCAAGCCGGTCACCGAATTGCCGCCGGTCCATGACGGCGGCTGGCCGGCGCCGACAAGGTAGCCGCAGTGATGGCGGCGATAGTGGGAAAGGCCGGCCTCGTCGGCGACGGCCTGCCAGGCGGCGTAAACATCACGCGCCTTGGCGCCCGGCCGCAGCGCCTCGACGACCGCGTTGAAGGCCTTGGCGGTCACCTCCGCCATTGCGGCGTCTTCATCGCTGATGTGGCCGATGCGAACGAGCCGGCCGAGCGGGGCATGGTAGCGCGAGATGCACCCGGACAGTTCGACAAAGACCGGCTCGCCCTTGCGGTAGATTCCGTCGCCCCAGGTCGTGTGCTCTTCACCCAGGCGCGCGGCCGGGCGGATGAACGGTCCGAAGCCCGGCGCATGACCGCCGGCGCGGATCATTGCCGAAACACATTGGGCGGCGACCTCCTGTTCGGAAGCGCCATCGGAGATCGCGGCGATCGCGGCACCGGCGGCGGCGTCCGTCACCTTTGCGGCACGCCGCATCAGCGCCTGTTCTTCGGCGCTCTTCACCCGCCGCATCTTGTCGATCAGACCGGAGACATCGCTCCACGTTGCATCGGCTTGCGTCTGGAGCGCCACGGCAAGTCCATGGCTAAGGCCGGCCGTCCAGCATTCGAGGCCGATCCGCTTGCCCGACAGGCCGAGCTCCGCAAGCATCCGCGCGGCAAGGTCGGCCGCCGTTTCGCTGTCAGAGTGGCCACGGAATTCCGCTGCCTTCACCTGCTTCTCGATCGTCACCTTCTCCATCGAGCGGGTGACCAGGACGGGGTTTCCCAGGAGCGGAACGATCAGCAGGTGAGGGGCAAAATACCCCCAGTGATCAAGCCCGGTGAGATAGAAGACGTTCTCCGGCGAGGCAAACACCGCCGCGTCGAGCTCCCGCTCGATCAGTGCAGTACGGACCTTTGCCAGGCGGCCGGCGATTTCGGCTTCGGAAAACGGATTGCGGTCCATCGGGCGTCCTCGTGCTTGTTGCCGGCTTGCTGGCGGGCATGGTCTTTTCGGCAGCCGGTTTCCCGGCCGCCATGTCAGTCGATGACGATGAGTTCGCGCGCCACGTCGCAGAGGCGTTCGCCGCCCCGTTCCGTGACGACGAACGACTCCGAGATGGCGATGCCGAAATCGTCGAGCCAGACGCCGGCCATGAAATGGAAGCACATCCCGGACTGCATCTTGGTAGTATCGCCGGGACGAAGGCTTGCGGTGCGTTCACCCCAATCGGGCGGGTATGCGAGCCCGACCGGATAGCCGACCCGGCTTTCCTTCTTCAGCCCGTTCCGTCGCAGGACTGCCTGCCAGGCGGCTTCCACCTGTTCGGCGGTGTAGCCGGGGCGCGCCTTCTCGAGGCCGGCGTCGACACCCTCGACGATTGCCTTGGCCATGTCGAGGATGGCTAGCGGCGGCTTGCCGAAATGTACGGTCCGCGTCAGCGCCGCGTGATAGCGGCGCCGCACGCCGGCGATCTCCAGAATGGCGGGGCCGCTGTCCGGCAGCGGCGCGTCGGACCACGTCAGATGCGGCGTGCTGGTGCCCTCGCCGACGGGCATCAGCGGACAGATCGCGGCATAGTCGCCGCCCGCTCCGGGCACCCCCATGATCTGCGCGTGATAGATTTCCGCAATGACATGGTTCTGAGGCACACCGGGCCGCATTTTCCCGATGGCGCGGTTCATGGCATGCGTGCAGATCGCACCCGCCTCGCGGATCAGCACCAGCTCGGCTTCGGATTTGACCAGCCGCGCCCAGTTAACGAGATCGTGGTTGTTGGCGAAATGCGCGTCGGGCAGCCCCTCGACAAGGTGGGCGTGGCAGCGCGCAGTGTAATAATGCGCGTCCATCTCGACGCCGATACGGGCCTTTCCCCAGCCGCGCGACCGGATCAGTTGGGCGAGTTCGTCATAAGGGTGTTCGACGGGCTGCTGCACCAGCCGTTCCGAGAACGGCACGATGTTTGTCTCGGGCAGGCCGGTGGTCAGGCGTGCGCTCTTGGCATCCTGCGCCCTGCCGAACCAGATCGGCCGGTCCTCCTCCAGATGGACGAGCACGCACTGCGGAACGTAGAACGACCATCCGTCATAGCCGGTCAGCCAGCACATGTTGGCTGGATCCTGACAGACGATGAGATCGAAGCCGGCTTGTTGCATGCGTGTCTTCACGCCGGCGAGGCGCTGCCCATACTCCGCTTGCGTGAATGTCCCGAAGCCCTTCGCGGTCGCCACCGAAATCCTGCCTTCCAGTACGCCGCTTGCCCTTTGATAAAATATGGGCAAGCAGGCCCAAATTGTGCACAACTCGACGTCAATTTTGTTGGCTAACTACGAATTATCGCCGAATTTCCATGGTTTCTATATCTCTGCTTGCGAAATGTCTAGGGCAGTTGTATACGTCTGATCAAGCAGGCGTCGATCTCGAAGAAGGCCGCGCCCTGGGAACCATCCACAGTTGTCCAATGGGAGAAAAGCATGTTCAATTCATCGATATCGCGCCGCATGGTCGTGAAAGCGGCTGCCTGCATCGCGCTCGCCGCGACGTCATTGACCTCGCTGTCCGCTCACGCGGAAACCACCCTCGAACGGGCCAAGAAGGACGGCTACATCCGCGTCGGTTTCGCCAACGAGGCGCCGTTCGGTTACGCCACGCCAGACGGCAAGCTGACCGGCGAGGCGCCGGAAGTCGCCAAGGCGGTGCTCGCCAAGATGGGCATACCGCAGGTCGACGGTGTTTTGACCGAATTCGGCTCGCTCATTCCAGGTCTCAAGGCCGGCCGCTTCGATATCATCGCCGCCGGCATGTTCATCACCCCGAAGCGCTGCGCCGAGATCAACTACTCCGAGCCGTCCTACGGCATCGGCGAGGCTATGCTGGTGGCAAAAGGCAATCCGAAAGGCATCAAGGATTTTTCCAGCATCAAGGATAATCCGGATCTCAAGCTTGCCGTGATGGCCGGCGCCGTTGAAGGCGGCTTCGCCAAGGAAGCGGGCGTTGCCGATGGGCAGATCGTCTCCTTGCCCGACCAGTCCAGCCTGGTCGCCGCCGTCCAGTCGGGCCGCGCCGATGCTGCCGCGCTTACCGCCCTTTCGATCGCCGACATGGCCAAGAAGGCCGACGGTGTCGAATCGACCAAGCCCTTCGGCGAGGTCGCCGGCAAGTCGGTGAAAGGCCATGGCGGCTTCGGCTTCCGCAAGGAAGACACCGACCTGCAGCAGGCTTTCAACGCCGAGCTGAAGAAGTTCATCGGTTCGCCGGAGCATATCGCGCTGGTCGAGCCACTCGGCTTCGGCAAGGATTATCTGCCCAACAAGACCACCGCAGAGCTCTGCGCTGGCAAATAGGTTCCCAACTGCTGGCGGCGCGAAAGCGCCGCCCTTTTTTCCCGGGGGAATCGCATGGGAATCCGTACGCTCATTGCCATGCTGGTCATCGCGCTGGTCGTGATCGGCGCGTTGGCAACGCAGGACAGCTATAGAGTGTTCATGCCGGGCCTGCTGCAAGGCGCGGTCCTGACGGTCGAGATCGCCGTCCTCGGCAGCCTGCTGGCAATTATCATGGGCGTGCTTGCAGCACTTGCAAGGATGTACGGCCCGACGCCGCTCAGATGGCTGGCCACGGTTTACGTCGAGATCTTCCGCGGAACGTCGGCGCTGGTGCAATTGTTCTGGCTGTTTTTCGTGCTCCCGCAATTCGGCGTCACGATCAACGCGTTCGTGGTGGCAGTGCTGGCGCTTGGCCTGAATGTCGGCGCCTACGGATCGGAGTGCGTGCGCGGCGCGATCCAGTCCGTCGCCCGCGGGCAGTGGGAAGCGTGTACGGCATTGAACATGAGCCGCCCACAGATGTTGCGCCGGATCATCCTGCCGCAGGCCTTTGTCGCGATGATCCCACCCTGGGGTAATCTGTTCATCGAGCTTCTGAAATCGACGGCGCTGGTCTCGCTGATCACGCTTTCGGATCTCGCCTTCAAGGCGCAGCAAATGAACCAGAACACGTTCAAGACCATTCCGATCTTCACCCTCGTTCTTTTGATGTACCTGGCAATGTCGCTGGTTGTGACCATCGGCATGCGGCTTCTCGAAAGGCGAGCGTCGCTCGGACTGGCGCGGGGGAAGGCGGCATGATCTGGGATTGGGGATTTGCCCTGGAAATCCTGCCGGTGCTTGCCCGCGCCGCCGTCATTTCCATCGAAGCGACGCTGATCGGCTTTGCGCTTGCCGCCTCGCTCGGCCTGGTGCTGGCCGTTGTCCGCATCGCCGTGCCATGGACCAGCTGGACGATTTCGGTGCTGGTCGAGCTGATCCGCTCGACCCCGCTGCTCATCCAGATATTCTTTCTCTATTTCGTCTTTCCGAAATTCGGTGTCGTGCTCGACGCTTTCACCGCCGGGGTGCTGGCCATCGGCATCCACTACGCCGCCTATTGCTCCGAGGTCTATCGCGCCGGTTTCGACAACATCCATCGCGGCCAGTGGGAAGCTTCGATCGCGCTCAATCTCTCGTCCTGGACGACGTTCCGCGACATCATCATTCCGCAGGCGATCCCGCCGATCGTTCCGGCGCTCGGCAATTATCTGGTGGCCTTGTTCAAGGAAACGCCGTTGCTTTCCGCAATCGCCGTGATGGAACTGATGCAGACCGCCAAGATCATCGGCTCCGAAACGTTCCGCTACACCGAGCCGATCACGCTGGTCGGCCTGTTTTTCCTTGCCATGAGCCTGGTTTCGGCGGCGCTCATCCGCTCTCTCGAAGGGCTGCTCAACCGGAGGACCACCCGATGACTGAACAACCGATGGTCCGCTTCGACAATGTATCGAAACGCTACGGCACATTAACCGTTCTCGACGGGCTCAATCTCGAAATAGCGCGCGGCGAAAAAGTCTCCGTCATCGGTCCGTCGGGTTCGGGCAAGACGACGGTGCTGCGCATGCTGATGACGCTGGAGACGATCAATGACGGCGTCATCTGGGTCGAAGGCGAGCCGCTGACCCATATGGAGAGGAACGGCAAGCTTGTTCCCGCCGATCTCGCCCACATCCGCAAGATCCGCGCCAAGATCGGCATGGTGTTCCAGTCGTTCAACCTGTTTCCGCATATGACAGCGATGCAGAACTGCATCGAGGCGCCGATAACGGTGCTCGGCATGAAGCGGGCGGACGCCGAGGCACGAGCGGCCGAGCTGCTGGAGCTGGTCGGTCTGGCCCAGAAGAAGGACCACTATCCGTCACAGCTTTCCGGCGGCCAGCAGCAGCGCGTCGCCATCGCCAGGGCGCTGGCAATGCGGCCCAAGATCATGCTGTTCGACGAGGTGACGTCGGCGCTCGACCCGGAGCTTGTCGGCGAAGTGCTGCAGGTGATAAGGCAAATCGGGCGCGAGCATGATCTCACCATGCTGATGGTCACCCATCAGATGGGCTTCGCCAAGGAGTTTTCCGACCGCGTTTGTTTCTTCTATCAAGGCAAGATCTGCGAGCAGGGGCCGCCAAGCGAACTGTTTGGTGCTCCCAAGAACGAGCGGACACGGCAATTCCTGCATGCTGTCCTGGAGGCTGGGTGACGATCGAGACAGAGGCCAAGCCGCCCACGACGGTGACCGCCGCGCCGCCGCGCCCGCTCTCCGCGCGGGAGCGGTTCGAGCGCATCTACCGGATATTGCGCGACCGCATCTGCCTGCTCGATTATGCGCCGGGAAGCCACCTGTCCGAGGAAGAACTTGCCCAGGAATTCCAGATCAGCCGCACGCCGGTCCGGCGCGTGCTGGCGCGCCTTGAATCCGAGGGTCTGGTTCAATCCGTCCACGGCGTCGGCACGATCGTCACCGACGTCGACATCGAGGAATTGCAGCAGGTCTATCATTTGCGCCTGGAGCTGGCGCTCCTCGTCGGCAAGCTTTCGCCGATTCCGCGCACGGCGGACGATCTTGACCGGATACGGGCGCTCATCGCGCGCTGCGATGCCGATATACTCAATCCCGACCAGCGCGCTTTCCTGCGCCTCAACATGGATTTTTTCTACGAGCTCACGGCGATGACCGGCAACCAGCCACTGCGCGAGATCAGCGAGCGCCTGTATTTTCAGGTCGCGCGCGTCGTCCTGAAGCTGATGCCGCAATTGGGCCTCGTCGAGGAATTCACCGCATTCCGCCGCGAAATGGAAGAGGTCCTTGCCGCGGCCGAAATCGGCGACTGGGAGTCCATCGGGCACATAAGGCGGGCGCATATCTCAATGAGCTTCCGCCGCATGATGCGCCATGCAGGCGAGGCGAATCTGGATAGAGCTACATAATCAGCCCCGTAAGATTATGCTGGTGGACTGCCGTCGAACTGGCTTCGTTTGCCAGGGAAAGCAGGCCGCCCGCCCCGATGCCGATAGAATTTGCCAGCACCGGGAATGACCGGAACGGCCCGATCCTACAGGGCCATACCTGCCCTCAGAGAGCGTCCTCATTCGGTATGTTGGCGGGGTTCCAGACGACCTCCCACAGGTGTCCGTTCGGATCGCGGAAGTATCCGGCATATCCGCCAAAGAACGTGTCCCGGGCAGGCTTGATGATCTCGGCTCCGGCGCGAGCGGCCTCATCCATCACTTGATCGACTTCTTCGCGGCGCACAACGTTGTGTCCGACTGTGAACGAGGTCGAGCTGATCGGCGCCTTGGGCAGGCCAGTGTCGTAGGCGAGGTCGTCCTGCGCCCAGATCGCGAGCTTCAACCCGCCGGACAGCGTGAAGAACGCGACGGCGCCATGCTCGAACTCGCGGCCGATGATCCCTTCCGTCGGCAAGCCGAGACCGTCGCGGTAGAACGCCAGAGAACTCTCGAGGTTGGCGACAGCGATAGTCAAAACCGAAATGCGCGGTTTCATGGCGATCTCCTCTGGTTGTCGGAGACACCAGGATAAAGTCGGGCGACAGTGACGAATTGAACAAAACGGCCAATGAAGAGCGCGACGTGGTTTCACCCGTTCTGCAGCAGGTGATGAATCTGTCGCGGGGTGCTTCCCGTCAGGCGTCGGCTCTCGCGGACAAGATGCGCCTGATCGGAATAGCCCGCCTCGGCTGCCAGGATGGCCGTGGCGCTGTTTGATTGGCTCGAAAGCCGCAGAAAGCGCTGGTAGCGGAGGATACGGTCAAGCGGTCTTGGGGCCATAGCCGAAGCTCTCGTCGAAGCGCCGGCGCAACGTCCTTTCGCTCATCTCGAGTGCGCGCATCAACCAAGGGACGAGCGGCGCGTCGGGTGGCGGCCCGCGCTCGATCAGGCGATATGCCGCCTGCATGGGAACGTCTGGCGCGCGGGAGGCCGCCTCCTCGGCGACGACCTGTTCGAGCGAACAGGCCAGATCCTCGAGATTGTCGCCTGCGCGCACGCGGCTGGCGAGGCGCCGGGCTCGCGCGCCCCATAAATCGTCGAGCAACAGCCTCTGGCCGACAAGCTCGATTTGTGGCACGCCGAGCCATGCCGCCGCCGTGGCAGGATGAAAGCGCAAGCCGATCACGATCTCGCCTGCCGCCAGGACCTCGGTCTGCGGCTCCTTGTCGGGGCCGGCAATTCGGAAGCTGCCTCCGATCCATTGCAGGTCGATCGTTGCATCGGGCATGACGACGATTGGCGGTGCGCCCGCCGGGTCCATTCGATGCGCCCACACCGAAGCAAAGCTCCCGTGAAGCCGCGCCGACGCTGGACGTTGCTGAAATGAACCCGTTGCCTGCGCTGGGACGGGATCGCTCATCTCGCTCCTCTTCGGATTACCGGCGGTGAACCTACGACGCAGTGGCTGCGCCCGCCGTCGCTCGAGACAACAATCTGCACGACCGACAACGTCTGCCAATCGAAAACGGTTGCAAGAATCGGTTGTTTCTTCCGGCCGGAAGGAAGAGGGTAGGTGAATAATCATGTCAGATGCATCGCCTCGGCGGCGCCGTGTGAAGCCATACGTCGATGGCCGTTTTGTTCAATCCGGCAGGCGAGATGCGTGCTTATCTTTCGCCGTCGTACATCACACGAGAGGTATGCATCATGAGCAACAACAACGATCAACGGATCGACTACGTCGAATTCAACGTGAAAGACATTCAGCGGTCACGCGACTTCTACGGAAAGGCCTTCGGCTGGACCTTCACTGACTACGGCACGCAATATTGCGAGTTCAACGACGGGCGCTTGTCAGGTGGCTTCGCCGCTGGCCCAGCGAGGTCCGGAGGAGGCCCGCTCGTCATTCTCTATGCCGATGATTTGCCGGCAACGGTCAAGCGGGTCGAGGAAGCGGGAGGCACGATCGTAAGGCCGATTTATGGGTTCCCCGGCGGCCGGCGCTTTCATTTCGCGGATCCGGATGGTTACGAGCTAGCGGTTTACACCGAGGACGGCAGCAAGGAATGATCGCGTTCCTCCACCACCTTGGATTGGTTTTGCTCGGCGGCGTCTTTATCTGGGCGGGCGCCGAGCATTTCCTCAGGTTCCGGGCAGTTACAGCGTCCCTGGCCGAGCGGGGCTTTCCTGCTCCCAGGCCTCTTCTCGCGGCCGGATCGGTGCTGGAGATCGCAGGCGGCTTTTGCCTAGCAGCGGGCCTTGGTGGACCCTTTCCCGCCGCGACCTTGGCCGTATTCACCATTGCGGCGTCGTTCATGGCGCTCAACTTCTGGCGCTACAGCGGCGATGAACGCGAAGCGCTTCGTACCGGCTTCACCATCAATGTCGCCGTCTTGGGCGGGTTGATTGTCGCCGCGACCATTAGCCTGTGATCATCGTTTCGAGGCGGCGGGCCACTGGACCACGACAGAGCCATTCCACGACGCTGCGCTGCTTGGGCATTTCGTTGATGGCTTCCGCAAGGCCGATCTTCCGGCGTGACCTCCTAAACGGCCAGCTTTGAACGCGGCGCTCTGTACAAAGCCTGCGTCAGGATCGCGACGATGAATCCCATCCCCTGCGATCCTCCTCTAAGGTCCGGCGCCTTGGCTGTCACGGGTCGCCTTAGGCGCTCACGAATGCCCATGGGGCAATGTGGATGAAGGCAGCGCACCTTGTAAACATGCAAGTTCACATTTTAGCGGCGTGAGCAGGCGGCCTGTGAAAATCCATGTTCTGATGTCGTTGCCTCCTCGGCACCGTTCCTGCGACCTATTCCTCAAAGCGACCCGTGGCGTCACGATCGCGCTCGTACCGTCTGGTGAGCGGAAACGGCGGCAACCAGGACTCGCGTCGGATGATCCAGCTTTCGTAGGTTGGCATCAGCTGGTCAGGCGCATCCAGGGACCCCAGGTTTACTTCGATTTCGTCTGCGGTGCGTCCGAAAACGGAGGAGCCGCAGCGGGGACAGAAAAACCGCCCGGCGTAGTCGCGTGTTTCGCCGTCGATCGTCACCGCATCCTCAGGAAAAATCGCGGAAGCGTGAAAAAGGGCGCCATGATGCTTGCGGCAGTCGAGACAGTGACAAAGGCCGACCCGGTATGGGCGCCCTGACGCGACAATTCGGACGTTGCCGCACAGGCAACCGCCGGTGAATCGGTCCATGCTGCGTCTCCTCCAATATCAAGCGGCCGGAATGGTTACAACGACCGGCACTGTTGTTGCAATCGCCGCGCCGCGGGCGGGGACACGTCGTTCTTCCGTGGCGATGACATTGCAGCCGCCTCTCTATGTCTTGCGCGAGCTTGCCGCCGAAAATAGGCTTTGGTTTGTCATATGGAACGAAACGGCGCGTTCCATTGAGCCGCCAACTCGGCGGCCGAGGCGATCTTGACGCCGCAGTCGGCGAGTATGCGTGCGACGGTCGCTACCAGTTCGGCGTTGGACGAGGCTATGCTGCCGTCCGGAAGGAAAAGATTGTTTTCGAAGCCGACCCGGACATGGCCGCCAAGCAACGCGGCGGCGGTCACGCACGCCGCTTCGTTGCGGCCGAAGGCGCAGACGCTCCAATGGTCGAAGCGCGGCATGTTCGCCGCGAGGAATGGCAGGAGATCGGCAGGAACGGACGCCTGTCCCGGCGTGTATCGGCCCAGCACGTAGAGAACCGGTATGCTTGCCCAGGGGATCAGTCCGCGCTGCTGCATGTCCGAAAGCCTGACGGCCTCCTCGGGCGAATAGAGGATGATCTGCGGCGCAACCCCCTCGGTGTGCAGCCAGGCCATGAAGCGCACACAGGCGAGTTCCGATCCGGCATCAGGAACGATTTCGCGAAGCGCCAGCGAGACAGCTTGCGGCTTCACATCTTGTACGACGGCCATCTGTTGGGCCGGCGAATAGATACCGAGCGCTTCGGAGGTGATCTGAATTATCAAGCGGTCGCCGGCAGCACCGCGGATGGCGGCGATCGTCTGGCGGTAGGCGTCGGGGTCGAGCAGATGATTGCCGCTTCTGTCGCGGACATGGACGTGGATCATAGCCGCACCGGCATCGGCGCATTCCGCGGCCGTCCTCGCAAGTTCGGCTGGTGTCAGTGGAATCGCCGGATGGTCGGCCTTGCTGCGACGTCCCCCATTCGGGGCGACGGCTATGGCGATGCGGTCGAGACCAGTGGCCGGCTTCATGGGGACGTTCTGTGAGCGACAAGATTCATATGAATCAATCTTTGATCACACTGAAACAGACGTTGCAATCGCTGGGCTGGCGAGCTAGCAATATCCATGGACCAGGGAGAGCTTGCTGGACAGATCGTCACTGCCTTCGACGGCATGTCGGCGCAGCTTCGGTCCGCTGCGCGCTATGTCCTTGACAAGCCGTATGATGTCGCGCTGTTGTCCATGCGCGAGCAGGCCCGGCACGCAGGAGTGCAGCCGGCGACGATGACGCGGCTGGCCCAGCATCTCGGCCTTGATGGCTACGAGGCGGTACGCGATATCTACGCCGCCGCGATCCGGGACGGCGAAATCGGTTTCGCCGGCAAGGCGGGCCTTCAGGTGGCCAGCCAAAAGCTCAAGGGCGACCACGCGCTGGCGGCCGATATTCTGGATTCGATTTCCAGCCAGCTTTCCCATCTGGCCGAAAGCAGGTCGATCGACCGTCTGGTCGACACGGCCAGGGCGCTGAGTGCGGCAAGGCGCGTCTATTGCCTCGGCCTGCGCTCGAGCCATGCGGTGGCCTGGCATCTGCATTACATCCTGTCGCTGATCGGCGAGAAGTCGGTGCTGTTGCACGGCATCGGCGGAACCGATGGCGACGCTCTGGCCCATGCGACCAAGGACGACGTGCTGATCGCCGCCAGCGTCCTGCCCTACACGCGCTTCACCATCGAGCTTGTCGAGTATGCTGCCGGCCGCGGCGTACCGGTCATTGCGATCACCGACAGCGGGGTAGCCCCCTTGGCGCTGCTTGCCGATCACCTGGTCGTCGTGCCGACCGGCAGCCCGTCCTTTTTCCACACCATGACGCCAGCTTTCATCGTTGCTGAGATCCTCGGTGCTCTTGTCGCAGGACAGGCAGGCGAGGGCGCCGTTGAATCGCTGCGACGCTTCGATGAGCAGGGCGCCGCCCTCAAGACCCACCTGAACCAGCGTGCGCCGAAGAAAATGCCCCTGAGGGACCGTCGATGACACACATTCTTCATCGAACCATCCACTCGACGCTGCCGGTCGCCGTTCGCGGCCAAGGCATCGAACTGTTCGACGCAGAGGGCAAGTCCTACATCGACGCATCGGGCGGCGCGGCCGTGTCCTGTCTCGGCCACGGCCATCCCGACGTGATTGCCGCGCTGCACGCCCAGCTTGACCGCATCGCCTACGCCCATACCAGCTTCTTCACCACCGAGGTGGCGGAGCGCTTGGCGGACCGGCTGGTCGAGGACGCGCCGAAAGGGTTGGACCACGTCTATCTGGTCAGCGGCGGCTCGGAGGCGGTCGAGGCCGCGCTCAAGATGGCCAGGCAATATTTTGTCGAGAAAGGCGAGCCGCAACGGCGCCATCTCATCGCACGCCGGCAGAGCTATCACGGCAATACGCTCGGCGCTCTCGCCACCGGCGGCAACGAATGGCGGCGCGCCCAGTTCAGGCCGTTGCTGATCGAGACCCACCATATCGACCCCTGTTACGCCTATCGCTATCAAAAGCATGGCGAAAGCGACGAAGCCTATGCGGCGCGCGCCGCCCAGCAGCTCGAAGACAAGATCCTCGAACTCGGCCCGGACGAGGTCATCGCCTTTGTCGCCGAGCCGGTGGTGGGTGCCACGCTCGGCGCGGTGCCGCCGGTCGCGGACTACTTCAAGCACATTCGCGCGATTTGCGACCGCTACGGCGTGCTGCTCATTCTCGACGAGGTGATGTGCGGCATGGGCCGTACCGGCACGCTGCATGCGTGCGAGCAGGACGGCATCGCTCCCGACCTGCTGACCATCGCCAAGGGACTCGGCGGTGGCTACCAGCCGATTGGCGCGGTGCTGCTCGGCCGGCATATATTCGATGCCTTTGCCCAAGGCTCGGGCTTCTTCCAGCATGGACATACCTATATGGGCCATCCAATGGCAGCGGCGGCCGGCCTTGCCGTGCAGGAGGTCATCCGGCGTGACGGTTTGCTCGACAACGTCAGCGCAATGGGCGCGCAGCTGGACGAACGCCTGCACCAACGCTTCGATAACCACCATCACGTCGGCGACATTCGCGGGCGGGGTCTATTCAGGGGAATCGAGCTGGTGGTTGATCGCGCCAGCAAGGAACCATTCGACCAGAGGCTTGAACTCAACGCCCGCATCAAGCGCGAAGCAATGGCCCGCGGCCTGATGATTTATCCGATGGCCGGGACGATTGATGGTGTGCGGGGCGTTCATGTGCTTGTGGCGCCGCCATTCATCATTTCCAAACAGGATATCGATCGGATCGTCGAACGGCTCGGTGAGGCGATCGACGCTGCGATCGCTTCAGCGGCCTGAGCCGCACGACGCGGACCGCCTCAACCAGTTCCAACGCGTCATCGGCGACGGGCCGGGACACCCACCAGAGAGGTAGCAACCATGTACAGTTCAATGAAAACCCTGATCGGCGCGGCGGCCTGCATGCTGCTGGCGCTGCCATCCGTCGGAGCCGAGCAGCGCTTCGTCACGGTCGGCACCGGCGGGGTCACCGGCGTCTACTACGCCGTCGGCGGCGCCATTTGCCGACTGATGAACAAGGACCGGCAGAAAACCGGCATCCGATGCTCGACGGAGTCGACCGGCGGTTCGGTCTTCAACGTCAACTCCATCCAGACCGGCGACCTCGATTTCGGCTTGACCCAATCGGACGTCCAGTACCAGGCCTATGAGGGGACCGGAAATTTCGACGGCAAGCCGTTCAAGGATCTGCGGGCCGTGTTCTCTGTCCATCCCGAGCCGTTTACCGTGCTGGCGCGGCCAGACGCCGGCGTCACCAAATTCGAGGACTTCAAAGGCAAACGCTTCAACGTCGGCAATCCCGGGTCAGGCACCCGCTCGTCCATGGAGGAGTTGCTCAAGCAGATGGGCTGGACGCTCGGCGATTTCTCGCTTGCCGCGGAGCTGAAGGCGGACGAGCAGGGCAGCGCGCTGTGCGACAACAAGATCGACGGTTTCTTCTATGGCGTTGGTCATCCTTCCGCGGCGATCCAGGATCCGACCACGGCCTGTGGTGCCAAACTCATCGCGCTGACCGGTCCGGCAGTGGACGCGCTGCTGGCAGCTCATCCGTACTATTCAGTCGCCACCATCAAGGGCGGCATGTACGCCAACAATCCGGACGACGTGACGACATTCGGCGTCCGCGCGACCGTGGTGACGAATGCCAGCACGCCCGATGAGGTGGTCTACGAACTGGTGAAGTCGGTCTTCGAAAATTTCGACGACTTCAAGAAACTGCATCCGGCTTTCGCCAATCTCGATCCCAAGGAGATGATCAAGACCGGTCTGTCGGCGCCAATGCATCCGGGCGCGGAGCGCTATTACAAGGAGAAGGGGTGGCTCTAGGCCTTCAATGCGAGGCGCCACAGGCGCCTCGCATTGCAAATAATTGTGGGGAACGATGACAGATCAAAGCCAGCGGGCGGCAGGGCCTGACCAACCCGTTATCGACGTTGACAAGCTTAGCGAGATCGTCGCCGAGGCCGACACCGGTGGGCGCAAGCCGACCGGCCGCACCGCGAAGCTGATCCTCGGCGTATCGCTGGCATGGTCGCTGTTCCAGCTCTGGTATGCCTCGTCCCTTCCGTTCATGCTCAATTTTGGTGTCGTCAGCGACGGCATCGCCCGCTCTATCCATCTGGCCTTCGCCCTGTTTCTGGCGATGCTGACGTTTCCGGCCTTCAAGACCTCGTCGCGCAGCCGGGTGCCGCTGCCCGACTGGGTGCTAGGCATCGCCGGGGCGGCGTCCGCCCTCTATCTGTTGGTCTTTTACAGCGATATCGCCCATCGGCCGGGTCTTCCTACTACGGCTGACCTGGTCGTCTCGATCGCCGGCGTCCTCATCCTGCTCGAGGCCGCCCGTCGCGCCGTCGGGCCTGCCATCACCGTCATCGCGGCGAGCATGCTGATCTATATCTTTGCCGGGCCTCACCTACCTGGCCTGCTCGGCCATAAGGGCGCGACGTTATCGCGCGCAGCCTCGCAGATGTGGCTGACGTCGGAGGGGGTCTTCGGTGTTGCCCTCGGTGTGTCCACCAACGTCGTCTTCATGTTCGTTCTGTTCGGAACATTGCTGGAGCGCGCCGGCGCCGGCGGCTTTTTCATTCAGCTTGCCTTCTCGCTGCTCGGCAGATACCGCGGCGGTCCGGCCAAGGCCGGTGTCGTGGCTTCCGGCCTGACCGGCATGATTTCCGGGTCGTCGATCGCCAATGTCGTGACCACCGGAACCTTCACCATCCCGCTGATGCGCCGGGTCGGATATTCTGCGGTGAAGGCGGGCGCCATCGAATGCGCGGCCGGCGTCAATGGTCAGCTGATGCCTCCGGTGATGGGCGCCGCCGCGTTCTTGATCGCGGAATATGTCGGCATCTCCTATGCCGAGGTGGTCAAGCACGCCTTCTATCCGGCGCTGCTGACCTACGGCTCCTTGTTCTACATCGTCGATATCGAGGCGATGAAGACGGGGATGAAGGGCCTGCCGTCACGCAGCACGCACTCCGCATTTCAGGGCGCGCTGCGCGGGCTGATGGGCGTATGCGGTTTCATCGTCCTCGCAGGGCTTGTCTATTACGGCATTGGCTGGACGAAGATCGTTTTCGGCGCGGCCGCGACCTGGATGATCACTGCCGCGCTGATCGCCGTCTACATCGGCCTTGTCGCCTACCGGGCGCGTTATCCTGACCTGCCGCTGGAGGATCTGGAGGGCGAGATCGTCAGGATTCCCCACTTCGGCGAGACGGCACGCACCGGCCTGCATTTTCTGCTGCCTGTGATCCTGCTGATCTGGTGCCTGATGGTGGAGGAGTTGTCGCCCGGCCTGTCGGCATTCTGGGGCGCTGTCGCCCTTATGGCGCTGATCGTCACGCAGCGGCCGCTCACCGCCTTTTTCCGCAAGGACCGCGCGCTGGCGCAGCATTGGCTTCACGGTTTCGACGATCTGGTCGGTGGGCTGTCCGCCGCCGCACGCAACATGACGACGGTCGGCATTGCCACTGCGACGGCCGGCATCATCGTCGGCACGGTTCTGCTCACGGGCATCGGGCTGGTAATGACCGAGCTGGTCGAATTCATCTCGGGCGGCAGCTTCATCGTCATGCTTTTGTTCACCGCGGTGATCTGCATCATTCTCGGCATGGGCATGCCGACCACTGCGAGCTATGTCGTCGTCGCCACCTTGATGGCGCCGGTCATCGTCGATTTGGCGGCGCAGAACGATCTTGCCGTGCCGCTGGTCGCCGTCCACATGTTCGTTTTCTATTTCGGGCTGATGGCGGACGTGACGCCGCCAGTGGGTCTGGCAGCTTATGCTGCTGCTGCAATTTCCGGCGCCGATCCGGTGAAGACCGGCATTCAGGGCTTCAAGTACGAGATCCGTACCGGCCTGCTGCCGTTCATCTTCATCTTCAACACCGGACTGCTGATGGTCGATCTCGAAGGTCCGTTCGATTTCGTCGCGATGGTGGCGACATCGACGCTGGCCATGGTCTCGTTTGTAGCAGCGACGCAGAATTGGATGCTCGTGCGCAACCGCTGGTACGAGACGATTGCGTTGCTTGTGGCCTGTTTCATCTTGTTCAGGCCGGGATTGTTGCTCGATCAGGTGAGTGAACCGTATCGGGCAGTACCCGCCACCGAACTCAGCCGTATCGTCGACGAGACGGCCGAGGCAGGCGCGGTTCGCTTGCGCCTGACGACACTGAACCTCAACGGCGATGAGATATCGAAGCTGGTTCGGCTGCAGCTCGGGCCTGCAAATTCATCGGCCGAACGCCTGAAGGCGGCGGGCCTGGACGTCAGTGCGCTTGGCGATAGCGTGACGGTCGGCGTCGTGCGACTGGGCAGCCAGGCAGCCAAATTCGGCCTGCAGCCCGGCGACGAAATCAACCAGGTGCTAGTCCCTGCGGAACGGCCATCGCGCTATTGGTTTACCATCCCGGCCCTGTTGTTGCTCGGTCTCGTCTTCTGGGTTCAGAAGCGGCGAAGGAGGACAATCGGTCTGTAAGCGTCTTGTGAGCGGAAGAGTGTTGGCCAGCATGTCAGTAACAAGAGAACCAAACGGCGCGGCGGAACCGGCTAACGTGGAAATGCGCATGACGACGCGCGACCGCCCCTTCGAACCGGTCGACTACGGGCTTTACGCGCTGACGGTCATTGCCTGGAGCGCATCGTGGTTCGCGATCGAACTTCAGGTCGGCAGCGGCGTGTCGAACGAGGTCAATCTGGTCTGGCGCTTCGCCATCGCCACGCTGCTGATGTTTGCCTGGGCGGGCTTTTCCGGTCGGCGGCTCCGCTTTCCGATCACCGATCATTTGCGCTTTGCTGTGCTCGGCATCCTCATCTTCTCGTCGAACTTCCTGTTTTTCTATTACGGCGCCGGCTATCTCGTCAGCGGCTTGCTCTCGGTCGTCTTCTCGCTCGCCTCGGTCATCAACATGCTGCTCGCTGCCTTGGTCGTCGGCGAGCGCCCGGCGCCGCGCATTCTCGCCGGCGGCACCATCGGCTTCGCCGGAATAGCGCTGATGTTCTTTCCCGAAATCGCCGCCAACGGGCTTTCCGGCGGCACGCTGGTGGGTCTTCTTCTGTGCCTCTGCGGCACGCTGAGCTTCTGCGCCGGCAATCTCGTCTCCGTCGCCAACCAGCGCCGCGGCCTGCCGCTCGTTTCAACGAGCGCCTGGGGCATGCTTTATGGCACTTTGTGGTCGGCGTTGCTGGCCTTCCTGCTTGGTGAGCCGTTCGTGTTCGCGACGACCGCCTCTTATATCGGCTCGCTGGTCTTCCTCGCCGTCATATCGACGGTCATGGCTTTCGCCGCCTACCTGACGCTGCTCGGACGCATTGGCGGCGCCCGCGCCGGCTATGCGACCGTCATATTTCCCGTCTTTGCGCTTTTGATCTCCACGGCGCTGGAAGGCTATGCCTGGACCGCTTACGCGGTCGCCGGGCTCGCCCTCGTCGCCGCCGGGAACGTCCTGGTCATTCGCGGGGGACGGCGCTGACGCATGGAATGCTTGCGCAATGCCGCCGCGTTCCGGTTGTGCGGGCCACGGTTCCATCGAGCTTGACTCTCCGCGTCCTCTGTCTAAGCTGCGGTCAATGGGTCAGACCAATGTACCAGGGTTGGCCCGGGAGGGAACTAAACGCACATGCCGATCCAGGCCGTTGAACCACGCCGGCTTTACCGACAGGTCGCCGATCAGCTCAGGCAGCTGATCGATGCCGGCGAGTTTTCCGTGGGCGACCGCCTGCCGACCGAGCGGGATCTGGCCGACCAGCTCGGAATTTCCCGCCCGACAGTCCGTGAAGCGCTGATAGCGCTGGAGGTCGAAGGCCGCATACGCATCCGCGTCGGCTCGGGTATCTACGTCACCGATCCGCCGAGCGCCCCCGCCTCCGAACCCGAAGTCGAGGAAGGCCCGTTCGAGCTGTTGCGCGCGCGCGAATTCGTCGAAGGCGCGATCGCCGCCGAAGCGGCCCTCCATGTCCGGCCTGCAGATATCGAACGGCTCGACGACGTGCTGCGCCGGATGGAGGCCATGCGTCACCCCAACAAGATGACCATTGCGCTCGACCGGGAATTCCACACCGCTGTCGCCGGCATTCTCGAGAACGCGGTGCTGGTGCGCTTCATCGGCGAGCTTTTCGACCAGCGCATGAACCCGTACTTCGAACGCCTGTCGATCTATTTCGAGACCAGCGATTCCTGGCAGGTCGCGGCAAAGGAACATCGTGCCGTGCGTGATGCAATTGCCGCGCGCGACCCCGAGCGGGCCAAGGCCGCCATGCAGCAGCATCTGCGCCAGTCGCAAATCAGATTCTCACGCAATTTCGATGAGAGAGCCGCAGCCAAGGAGGTTGCGGAATAGCAGTTGGCCGGGGGGAGATCCGGCCGTCAAGTTCAACCAGGGAGGAATTAGATGCTGAGAAAATACGCAGTTCTGCTCGGTGCGATCGCCGCAATTGCCATACCCATGGCGTCGGCCTCGGCGGAAACGGTCCTGAAATGGGCACATGTCTACGAGACGACGGAGCCCTTCCACACCGAATCCGTGTGGGCGGCCGACGAAATCAAGAAGCGCACCCAGGGCCGCTACGCCATCGACGTCTATCCGGCCTCGCAGCTTGGCAAGGAAGCGGACATCAACCAGGGCCTGATGCTCGGCACCGTCGACATCATCATTTCCGGATCGAGCTTCGCGGCGCGCGAATATCCACCGATCGGCGTCACCTATTTCCCATACACTTTCCGCGATGCCGACCATTTGCTGAAATACACCAAGAGCGACGTCTACAAGGCCCTGACCAAGGGCTATGAGGACAAGACCGGCAATCACATCGCCGCCACCACCTATTACGGGACGCGGCAGACCACCTCGAATCGGCCGATCGCCAAGTGCTCCGACATGCAGGGCCTGAAGATGCGGGTTCCCGACGTGCCGGCCTATCTGGCCATGCCGCGTGCCTGCGGCGCCAACACGGCGCCGATTGCCTTCGCCGAGGTGTATCTGGCCCTGCAGAACGGCACGGTCGAGGCCCAGGAGAATCCGCTGACCACCATCGAGGCGAAGAAATTCTACGAGGTGCAGAAGAACATCGTGCTCACTGGCCATATCGTCGATCATCTAAACACCATCATATCGGCGTCGCGCTGGGCCTCGCTTTCCGATGAGGACAAGAAGATCTTCACCGAGGTGATGCAGGAGGCTGCCGCCCGCGCCACGGCAAAGATCGTCGCCCGCGAAAAGGAACTGGTGCAGGTATTCAAGGACCGCGGCATCAGCGTAACCGATGTCGACCGTGCCGACTTCGAGAAGAATGTGCTGGAGAAGGTCACCTTCGAGGAGTTCGGCTACAACAAGGCCGATTGGGAAGCGATCCGCGCCATTAAGTAGGGCACCGGGAAATCAGATGCTTGATCAAGAGGATAGAGCGGCAATCGGATTTGCTGCTTTAACCTGCTCTTCGGTCCGGCTCCAAATTGCGCCGGACGGCCTTTTCAATCCTTGACGACCCACCAGCTTCGGGAGCCCGCGCCGATGGCCGAGGAACACCACATCGAGATCACCGTCGAAGAGATCGCGCACGCCTTCGAGGAGGTGCCGGTACACGTCGACCTGTCGGACCACGGCGTCGAGGACTGGATCACGCTTGCCGTTTTCTGGGGCATGGTCGTGTGTGTCTTCCTGCAGTTCTTCACCCGCTATGCGCTGAACAACAGCCTTGCCTGGACCGAGGAGATCGCCATCAACGCGCTCGTCGTCGTCGTTTTTCTGGGCGCCGCCATGTGCGTGCGCCTTTCGCGCCATATCCATGTCGACGTGCTTTACCACTATCTGCCGGAGCGCGTCGGCCGCTGGCTGGCGCTCGCCGTCGATGTTATCCGCATTGCATTCTTCGGCTACGGATCCTGGTTGATGTGGCGCTACGTCACGATCGTGGCGCATGAGCGCATGGTCACCGTCAACCTGCCGCGGCGCTGGTTCTTCTACGCCGTACTGGCCGGGTTCGTGCTGATGCTTCTGCGCTCGATCCAGGTCTTCATCGGCAATTACAGGCGCGGCTATTCGGTGCTCGAGCGTCCTGGCGCGTTCGAGACGGCGGGGGTCTGAGCGATGCTGCTTCTGGTCGGGGGCTTTCTTGTCCTGATGCTCATCGGCGTGCCGGTCGCCGTTTCGATGGCGGCCGCCTCGATCCTTTACCTCGTCATCTACGGCGTCGCGCCCGATATCATCGCGGCCCAGCGCATGATCGCCGGGGTGGAGAGCTTTCCGCTGCTCGCCGTTCCGTTCTTCATCCTGGCGGGCAACCTCATGAACATCGCCGGCGTCACCGGGCGCATCTATTCCTTCGCCCTTGCCCTGGTCGGCTGGATGAAAGGCGGCCTGGCGCAGGTCAACATCATCGGATCGGTGATCTTTTCCGGCATGTCGGGCACCGCGCTCGCCGACGCCGCCGGCATCGGCACTATCGAGATCAAGGCGATGAAGGACCACGGCTATCCTATCGACGCCGCGGTCGGGGTTACCGCCGCTTCCGCCACGCTCGGGCCGATCTTTCCGCCCTCGCTGCCCTTCGTCATCTACGGCATGATGGCCAATGTCTCGATTGGCGCGCTGTTCATGGCCGGCATCCTGCCCGGCGTGGTCATGACCGTGCTGATGATGATCACGGTCGCTATCTTCGCCTATAGGCGCGGCTGGGGCTCCGACACATCCTTCGAGCTTCGGCGGCTGGCCGAAGCGGCGGGCGAGGTGCTGGTGGTGGCTGCCTTTCCGATTGGCTGCTATGTGCTGGTGCAGCTTGGCCTGTCGATCAATATCGCGGTCGGCATAGCGCTGCTGGTGCTGATCGTGGCGGACTGGTATTTCGATTTCTCCGCGGTCATGGCGCTGATGACGCCGGTTATCCTGATCGGCGGCATGACGATGGGCTGGTTCACGCCGACCGAGGCGGCGATGGCGGCTGTGATCTGGTCGCTTTTCCTCGGGTTGGTGCGCTACCGCACGATGACGCTGCGTTTGCTTGCCAAGGCCAGCTTTGACACGATCGAGACGACCGCTTCGGTGCTCTTCATCGTCACCGCCGCATCGATCTTCGCCTGGCTGCTCACCGTCAGCCAGGCAGCACAGCTGTTCTCGAACTTCATTTTCGCGCTCACCGAAAACAAGTGGGTCTTCCTGATCCTGGTCAACATCCTGATGCTGGTGGTCGGCTGCTTCCTCGATACGATCGCCGCGATCACGATTCTGGTGCCGATCCTGCTGCCGGTCGCCGCCGTCTACGGCATCAACCCTGTGCATTTCGGGCTGATCATGACGCTCAACCTGATGATCGGGCTTTTGCACCCGCCGCTCGGCATGGTGCTCTTTGTGTTGTCGCGCGTCGCCAAGCTCTCGGTTGAGCGCACCACCATGGCGATCCTGCCGTGGCTGGTGCCGCTTGTCGTGGCGCTGCTTCTGATCACCTTCATACCCGCCATCACGCTTTGGCTGCCGACCGAGATGGGCTTGATCCGGTGAGTGGTCAGGTGATTGCCGCGACGCTGTTCGGCCCGCAGGACCTGCGCGTCGTGGAGCGTCCGCTTGAACCGCTGGCACCAGGCATGGTGCGGGTGCGCTTTGGGGCAGGGGGCATCTGCGGCTCCGACCTGCATTATTTCCGCCATGCCCGTACCGGCGACTTCGTCGTCACTTCGCCGCTTGTCCTCGGCCACGAAATCTCAGGCGAAATCGTCGAGATCAACGGCGCCGCGCCCGGCCTCGGCATCGGCGACCATGTCGCGGTCAATCCGTCGCGCTGGTGCGGGCGTTGCGCGCGATGCCTGGAAGGCCGCGCCAATCTCTGCGAGAACATCTATTTCATGGGCTCGGCATCGAAGACGCCGCATATGCAGGGCGGATTCGCCAGCCTGTTCGACGCCACGCCCGCGCAATGTTTCAAGGTTCCATCTGACGTGGCCTACCAGGCGGCCGCACTTGCCGAGCCGTTGGCGGTGAGCCTGCACGCCGTCGCGCGGGTGGGCGACGTCAGGGGCCGCAACGTCGTCCTGTTCGGTGCCGGCCCCATCGGTCTCTTGACCATGCTCGCGGCCAGGCTTGCCGGCTGCGCTGAACTGACCGTCGTCGATATCGCCGCCGCGCCGCTCGCCTTCGCCCGCCGGCTTGGCGCCGACAGGACGATCGACCTTTCCGGCGGCGACGCCGAACTCCAGGCGCTTGCTGCCGGGGATTCGCTTGATGTCGCGTTCGAGATTTCAGGCACTGCCGCCGGCCTTGCCGCGGCGATCGCCAGTGTCCGGCGCGGCGGCACGGTGGTCCAGGTCGGCAATCTTCCCGGTGGCCAGATCCCGCTGCCTGCCAATGCAGTGATGGCCAAGGAGATCGACCTCAAAGGCACATTCCGCTTCGGCACGGAGTTCGGCCGGGCGGTCGATCTCATCGTGTCGGGGGAGGTGGACGTCCTGAAGCTGATGACAGCGGAGCGCACGCTTTCTTGCGCCCCAGACGCGTTCCGACTTGCCGCCGACCGTTCACAGAGTGTCAAGGTCGTGCTGACCGCGGACTGAATCGTGGTTTTGCCAGATCGTTAGCAGCCATAACTCATTGCGAACGGACGAAACTCAGAACGGGCTCGACGTATATGCTCCCACCCAGGTCTCCGGTTAAACTCGGGAGCAATACCCGGCAGCTTGCTGTCAAAATTGTTGGCAGCAAATCCGCTCGCGCTTAAAGCCCTTCGTCACGAGATTTCGTTCAGTTCGGCCATTCCTCGTCCTGCCAATCGCGCGCTGCGTGGATCACCCGCAAAATTGAAATGCTTTCTCGGGCGCCCTTGGCGGTCACGGCATAAGCGATGATGTAGGGCAGGCGGCTCAAAGGCTTTTCATAGGTGCCGGATACACGGCCGGGTCGCCCGGTTGCCATTTCCCCAAGCGCGGCCCCTGCGTCCAGAATCCGGTCTGCTACCAGGCGCGCAGCGCGCGGATTATCCTGCGAGATATAGGCGATCTGTTCCTTGATGTCGTCCAGCTCACCGCGAGACCACTGAACGGCTCGCGTCACACCTTGCGGCCCGTGCCGGCATCAATCGCGGCATAAATTTCTGCCATAGCCTTATCATGAGACACGATGCGCCCAGCTTCGACATCAGCAAGGCCGGGCTTGATACCTTCAATGATTTCAAGCTCGCGATCGACATACGCTGCGACGGCTTCACCTGCGAGGAACGACTTGCTACGCCGGGTGTCGGTTGCGATCCGGTCGAGCTTTCCTTTACATCGGGACTGACGCGAATTGTCATAGTGGTGCTAGCGGCCATAGCGGTGTCCTGTGTTGATCTGTGTACACCTTAGCACAGAGCGCCGCTGATCCATTATCCCCTGACGGCCGAGCCGACGATCGAATCCACAAAGAAGCGCTGCAGCAAGACGAAGAGCACCAGTGGCGGGAGCACGGCAAGCGTCGCGCCAGCCATCACCAGTCCCGTGTTTAGAGCGCCTCTGTTGTAGCTGAGCAGGCGACTAAGGCTGATGACGATCGGATATTCGTGTGCCTTGCCCTGTAGAACGGTCAGCGGCCAGAGATAGCTATTCCAGTGATAGACGAAGGCAAACAGCGCCAGTGCCGCGATTGCCGGCGCCAGACTGAATCGAGGATGCGCAAAGTCCCTGTTTCTTGCGAGGCAATCGGCGCTTCACTGTGCAGGTACAAATAGAATGTGCGATCGTGCTGGCTTCCCAGCATCAGGATAGAGCATACGCCTGTAACCTTCATAGCCCGATGCCGCGCTTCTTTCCCAGGTTCCAATCCACGCCCCCCATATCCGAGCACACGACCCCGATGACTTGATTACCCAATCGCTTTTCGAGCGACGGCGACCAGGGCACGAGCTTGAATTCAAGTCCATTGTCGATCATCGCGAGCCGGCCTGAAGCCAGCGAGAAACGCCGCCGGTAAATCCCAGCCACATGATCGCCGTTGGCAGCCTTCGTGAACGAGAGGCCCGTCTGGGCGGCGAGGCGGGCACCGAGCGATTCCACCTCATGATCGTGTAAAGTATCGATCAGATTGCGCACAAGAATGACGCGCTGTCCCTCGCGCCTGGCCAGATCGCGGCTGACAAGGTGGTCGACCCGATCTTGCAGTGCCTGTCTTACGTCCCTACCAAAGCCGCCGTCACCGAATTCGGCAGGCTCGCGTGCAACGAGTTGGCGATCGAGCCAAGTCGCGCCGGAAGCATGGACCTGCTGTTCGATTGACAGGTCGGAGCGGACCGCGAGGGTGACCCGGCCACCGCCATTTGCACTCGCATCGCGGCACAACTCCACGACCGAGCCCGGGTCGGAGTCTCCGGCCGCATCAGGGTCATGGAAGCGAATGTGGTGCGTGCGTCCATCAATGCCATCGACGATGGCATAGGCCGCGCCGCGCCGTTCGTCATAAAGGCCGCGTTCGAGCAGTCGGCCGATCACGGGCGCATCAATCTTTTCGGCGGCTAGCACATAGTCGGCCGTCCCTTTTTCTAGCCCATGCACAGTGAGGCTGCGGTGCATGCGCTTGATGATGTCGCCGCGTTCACCGAGGGCGCGCAAAGTGGGCTCGGCCTCTTCGACCACTATCCACTGGCCGGGACGGATCTCGTTCGCGAGGCCCAGGCTTTCCAGTTGCCGCAGCCGGCCGACTTTGAGCCCCAGGAACTCGTCGGGCCGGCGATCAGGGTGTGGCGCGAGATCAATGATACCATGACGGTCGGCGTCACGAACAAGCTGGCGATCGAGCTGCGTCCAGCGCTCAGTGTCGACCTGGTGCTCGATGGCCCGGCGGATGTCGAGGTCCGTGCGGAGCCCAAGCGTCTGGGTGAGAATGTCGCTCGCGCGATCGCGCATGCCCTGGCGGATGTAGTCCCGCGAGATGACAAGGCTCTCGCCATCGTCGGCAACGCCGCGAACGAGGATGTGAACGTGCGGATGTTCGGTGTTCCAGTGATCGACGGCTATCCAGTCGAGCCTCGTGCCGAGGTCGCGCGCCATGTCGGCCATCAGGTCACAAGCGAAGTTCTTGAGGTCGCCGAGCTCCATTGCATCGTCCGGCGAAACGATGAAACGGAAGTGATGCCGATCATCCTTGCAGCGGTCGCAGAAGGCGTCATGGTCTGCATCTTTAGTGTCGGGACCGAACATCCTCGCCTTCTCACCATCACGTGTAACACCTTCGCGGCGAAGATATTTGAGATGGGTAGCGAGTGGCCCAGACCCTCTGAACTGCCGTACCACACGGGTCTTGACGACGGCGCCGCGTGACCGGTCAGAGATGAGGCGACTGGCGCGGATGCTCGCTGACCTGCCGCGGCCAAACGTTGAAGCTCGCGGGGAGGTGATCCGACCCTCGCGTGTAAGGTGACCGCCGGCGCGCTGTGTGGCCGCAAGAGCCTGGAAGATGAAGGGTCGTGCGCGCTGGCCGGCGCGGGAGCGGATGCGACCAGGGCGGACGCGAAAGCTATGGTCACGCTTCATGCTAGACGGCCACGAGGTGCGGTTTCCATTGAAACACTGAAAAATTGGGAATAGCGCACATCGCTGATTGTGCCAGCACATTGCGAAATGAGACGAAAATTGTAAGGAAAACAATCGGCCGAACCGAGCCGCACCTCGCGGCCCTTTATCCTGCCAATCTCTCTGTTCTCATCCACAGCCAACCCTTCCGCCGGAATTTCCGCGACGGAACAGGCCGGAATGCAATTGAGGAGGAACGTGGCGATCATTGCGATATGGCTAAAGAGGGCTGAGCGAATAGGCCGGAACCAGCGTGGTTCGATTGGAAATCGGTTTCACCCGGCTGTGGCTCGATCGCGGTCAGGTCCGCAACAGGATTGCCCATTGGCGACCGCATTGCAGACGAATGAATCGCCGCAAAGATCGTCTCGGCATAACCATTGCCATCCGATGCAGCGGCGTTCCGAATGTCATGGGGATGCGGAAAGATCGTTGCACGGAGTGAGCTGGCTCTGCCCCTTCCGTGCCGCGCGCGCCGCGGAGTGAGAACTGCACCATCGAGCAGCGGCGCAAGTTTCCTGACGTAGTCGACCGTCTCGCGTGGCAGCGGACGGCCGGTTAAGAGATGTTCCGTGTACCGACCAGGACCGGCATTGTAAGCGGCAAGAAAGCCGCTGCGCCCGAAGCTGTCGAGCATTTCGCGAAGATATGCTGCACCTGCAAGAATGTTGTCACGCGGTTGATACGGATCGTCACCGAGACGGTATTTGATGCGCAGTTCTTGCCACGTCGCCGGCATGATCTGCATCAAGCCCATTGCGCCCTTGCTTGAAAGCGCACGAACATCGCCGACGCTCTCAACATGCATGACGCCGCGCAGCAACTGCTCTGGAATGGCGAAGCGTTTTGACGCTTCCCGGATATGCCGCGACCACGGGCCAGCCGACAAGATCGTCGACTCGGAGTGCGCCGGCCGTTCACCAGCAGAGGAAGCCGCTGCACCAGTTTCGGGCGCCACGAAGCCGAGCATCACACATGCGGCAAACGTCGTCATGCCTCTGTGGGCTGCGTCCCGCAGACCGCAGAACCGATGCGCCGCCAGCCTGCGACGGTGTTCGCTTCCGTTAAGGGCAGGGGCTCGCCAATCGAACCGGCTTTGCCAAAATTGTGATGAAATCGGCGTCCGCAGCCACAAGCAAGTGTCCGGCCCCCTCTGGGCTGCCTCGCGGGCGGTCGGGTCGAAGGGTTTGACCGGCGCGCAATGGATCAAAAGGGTTGGCGAGAAAGATTCGTCGAAGGGCTCCAGAAGCATCTGTTCAGCCTCGCCCGTCGCGCTTCGATGATCGGTTCCAGTGCAGGCTCCAGACGCTGTTCTCTGCATCGGACCGAAACAGCTTGGCGCGGATCGGCTGCGTAAAGGACGGGTCGTCAATTGAGACGGAGAGGTAATCCCCAGCCTTGTCTCCGGCGCGGTCCCAAGCCGCACCGACCGCCATCCCTTCGCAATAGATCAGATGGTCGGGCGCGTTTTCGGTTTTGGATTTCTCGGCAGGCAGGATGGCAATCTTCGCCTCGATTGTTAGCGTGGAGAGATTGCCGAAGAAGCCGTCATCATTGCGCGTGAAGGTTCCGATCTGGGTCATTGCAGTGCTCCTTTCTGAGTGTTAGTGCGCGTCGAGCCGAGCCCTCACGGCTCGCTAGCGAGGGGATCGTTGGTGATATCCAGTACCGGAGTGGTGCGCTCCGTGGTCCAGACTGGAACCGCGCGGCCAACTATCGATGAGAGCGGGAGCGGGCCGAAATAGCGGCTGTCAAAACTGTCGGCTGCACCCGGGTTCATAAGGAAGACGTCGGCCTCGGCAACGTCGCGGCAGCCCTGCCAGATGGGCAGGGATCGACCACGACTGTCACGCTCGCGCGCATGTCCATACGTCTTGCCGTTGACAATGATCATTGTGCCTTGGCGACAGACGGTTGCGCCCCCGAGTGCCAAAACATGCTTGAGGAGCGGCACATTTTTCGGCAGATAGCCGCGTCTTGCCATGAAGGCCGCCAATGGCTCGGGCGGCATGATGACGGCGATATTGGCAATACCGATTTTGTCGGCCGGCTGGACGCGATAGAGCCCGACGGGGATGCTCGCCGATGCGTTCCAGATGGACAGCGGCGGATGGCTAATCCATGCCGGCGCCGCGGCGAGCACTGCGCCGCCAACCATGGTGGCGATGATCTTTGTGCGTTTGCTCATGACTCGATCCCGGGGCGCAGCAGGAAAGCTTTACGACGCTTGCCGGTGTATGGACTCGGCTGCTCGCGTGCGGCTATCCGGCTGTGGACGTGCCGCCGTTGACGCGGCGACATGAAGGTCAGGATTTGCTGCTGTTTCGCCGCTACCAAGCGGCGCGGTTGCAATCTCCTGGCTTGCGCGTGGATGGTTTGCGACGCAGCCCAGACCAGGATGGCAGCGTTCCAAATCGTTCCCATGCCGTGCACACTTGCCGCCTCAACGCAGGTCGATTCTTCGCCCGCATGAGGGTGGATCGGTGTCAGGCGGCGGGATTTCACCAATAAGACGAGCTGCCGCGCCACGACGTCCCGCGTGCCGCGTGGAGGGAAGCCGGTTGAGGGGACATAAGACAGCGCAAATTGCTGCTGAACGGTCTCGCGATACTGCATTTTCGGTGCGCCACAGATCAGGAGCTGCGGTCGCGCCGGCCGACATAGGCGGGCGCGCGGGCTGCATGGGGTTTTGCCGGCGGAACATAGGTCGCGTTGGCATCGCTGGTGGAGGTGCGTGCGCCCAGCTCTATCCAGGCGTGCAGGTCGTTGATGTCGTAGAGAACGCGCCCGCCGACCTTCCGGTATTTTGGGCCGGTGCCGTAGGTCCGGTGCTTTTCGAGTGTGCGGACGCAGAGCCCGACGATGGGTGCTGCCTCCTTCGTGCGCAAATACTTTTGGGGCGCGTCCGCGGGACCCTTCGACATCGCTCGATCTCCATTCGGTTCTGCTGTCGTCCTGGCCTGCCGGGACGCGCGAAGTGGACCATGATCGAAATGAGGAAAGGCGAGGGAGGGCAAAGATTGGGGGGCGCGTTTTTGCTACCCCTTTGCTATCCCGAAGAAGGACTTCGGCGGCCGGACTTTTCGCTGCGGTTGTGGGGATAGAAGAGAAGATCGCGATAGCCGCCGGCGACTAAAAAAGCTGCACGGCGTAAGATAGCTCGGACCTTGTGGCGGAGATGATGATCACGCCAATCTCGCGGCACAATCGGCTCTTGCGAAAACAGCACCTCCGCGAGCTGACGATAGGTTGCACCCATGCGGTGACCATCATGTGCGCGCAAATTGAGGATATGCCTGGTCTTGGTCTGTTGCGGCAGCGCGCCGTAAGATGAACTTCCTGCCCGGCCGTTCAGTGCGCGCCAGAACCGGCGCGCTGCATCGAGCCGCGTCTCGAATGCAGCGTCGAGCGGCAGAAGGGTAGCGTTGAATTCACCGGCGCGGTCATCAGCGACGAGATGACTTTTCCCAATTAAGGTAGACCAAATAATGTGAAGGCCTTCGTCCTGCGGCCAAACGCTGGCTCCGGCAAGGCTGGAAGGTCGAACTGTTTGATGGGATGTAGATACCCGCATGACCCGGAGCACGCGCGGCGAGGCCTGTTCCGTCCAGATGATATTGTCAGCTTTCGGAAGTCCGGCACCGGCAGTTTTGAAATCGCGCGCCCCAACGGGCGGCGAGATCGGGCTGACCGGCAGGTTCTCCAGAACCAGCGAGTTGCGATGCAAGCTGGCTGCACTCTGCCACGAATTCGTCATTCCGGATCAGATACTCGGCAGCGAATTCCGTAGCCTGGTAGCTGCACATGTGTGCATACGCCGCCGGATCGGTCCAATCGCCTTGCACTGTTCCTGTCCTCTCCGCGTACCCGGATGTGAGGCGTCGGCGTCAACATTCCCGGCGGATAAGGAAGTTGAATAGTTGGAGAGTCGGCAAACCATTATGCCGACTCAGCAAAGTGGAGCGACGGCCGCGTCAGTGCGGAGCGCCGCCAGCGAGAAGATATCGGTAGCCGCTGGTCGTCATCCATCGCGCGCGGGCAAGATGGGTTTCCCAGGACCGGTACGCTCGTTCCGGCTCCTGCTCCGGGTCTATATGCAAGACGATCCTGGCCACCTCTCGCCAATCGGCATCTTCCGCCGCCGCGTCAAGCAGGCGAATGTAGGTGAGCAGACGCTCCTCGTCATAGCCGGTCAGGACCGAGGCATCCGGCGCAATGTCGGCGACGTCAGGATCGAGCAGCGGTTTAAGCATGGTATTTGACCATATTTCGATCGCGATCTCGAAGGAGCCGTCCTTTAGATCGAGCACCAATCATAGCGAATAGGAACGATCATTCCTAGAACGATAGTTCCCTTTCTGGTCCCTAATCCGCCATGAATCTCAAGGAGATCATGGCGGCCAACATGCGTCGCCTGCGCCATGACCAGAACGTGACGCAGGAGGAACTGGCCGCCCGCTCTGGACTGAGCATGCGTTACGTCGGATCGATCGAGCGCGCTCGGGTCTCGGCCAGCATCAGTGTTCTTGGGAGGATCGCAACTGCGCTGAATGTGGACCCATGCGAGTTGATCAGAAAATCGGCACCGTGAGTTGACGCGGGAAACACCTCGAATTTTCGATGATCGGCGAGGCGACATGCAGGAATGAAGTCTCCAGTCGCGAACACGACAGGTAGTCGCCCCAAAGTCCGACGGAGCTCGTTGGGCAGCGACTGCGCTCATCTTGCCGTGAAAAGGAGGACGGCCCCGCCCTGTTCGTCCGGGCGGAGCCTTGGTCGGGGCCTTACTCCGCGTTGCGGCGGCCGTTGGGGCGGGACCAGATAAGGCTGTAGTCTTCGCCTTGCTCATCGTTGAAGAGGTTGGCGTAGATCGGAGCAGTGAAGCTCGGATCGTCCACCTTCAGGCCGAGAAAGTCGCGGCCCTCATTGGAGCGCTTGGACCAAGCGGCGCCGATCTCGACCCGCCCGACGAAGACACGGTGACTGGGGGCGTTGTCGCCAGAGCGGTTGGCCTCGGGGACGATGCGGACGTTCTTGGCCTGGAGCGAGAGGGTGACGATTTCGCCGGTGAACTCGTTGTTGCCGGTCCTCTTAAAGCTTCCGATTATCGCCATGAGTTTTCTCCTTGAACTCTGTTTCGAGCCCGCACCATTGCGGCCTCGATAGCGATCGGCGGGCCGGAGGCGATCGACGCCGCATCGCTTGCGACCGCAGCGCCAGCGGAGGATGGCAGCCAAGTGACTTTGTTGTTTCGCGAGGAATGACGGCGCAGCCGGCAGGGGAAGAAAGTCGATCGGCGCCATTGCGGCTTAGGCGATCGAGGCGCAGCCGACCTTCGGCCAGATCAGCCCATTAAGAGGCCGTTTGGAGCGGCCCACCAGATAGAGACATCAACGGAGAACCTGGCGATACCGTCGCTGGCGAAATCCCGGCTACGACGATCACCGGCGTCGATGCTCCTCTGTACAGGCATCGCGAAGCCGCAAGCTGTTGTCGGAAACGCGCATAAGACACGCACGTGACGGTTCAAGTCACGGCTGACGTGCACCACCGGATATGCGCTATCTTTGGAGCGAGACGGCACGCCGTTGTGGATTCGAACTGTGCGTCGCGCGATGCCGTGTCAGCGACGATCCTAACAATGCGATGGCCGAAAAAAGCATCCTGCCCACGCCGGTTGTTCGGTGAGTTCGCCTAGATCCAGGCCCTGTTCGGTTGAACGGGCGTCGTTATTCGCAGCTGTGATGCCAGCTGCGACGCAGCTGAACGTTGACGGCAAGCGTGACGGCGTCGCGCGCCTTTGCTAGGGCGCGGACTTGAGTATCGCAAAAAGACGGGCGGCGCAGGAAGCCGGAGATCCGGCATCCCGGGCCAAGCACTCCAGCGAGCTGCAAATACAGTACCCGCTGCCCGATCGCGGCCGTATCGTACAATCGAAAAAAGGGTAGCGGCGGGCAGCGCTTACGCGCCGCCTCCCTTGGGGCGGAAGTCGAGGACTGGGATGCCGAGCTTCTTTGCCTTGTCTGCAAGATTGTCCTGAATTCCGGTCCCGGGAAAGACGATGACGCCTATCGGCAGCGCCTCCAGCATTGCATCATTGCGCTTGAACGGGGCGGCTTTGGCATGCTTTGTCCATTCAGGGGCAAAGCCGATTTGGGGTACCTTGCGATGGTCTGCCCAACAGGCGGCGATCTTTTCGCCACCCTTCGGCGATTTCCCGTGCATCAATACCATGTCGGGATGCCTGGCGTGGACCTGGTCGAGCTTGGCCCAGATCAGCTGGTGGTCATTGAAGTCGAGCCCAGCGGTGAAGGCGATTTTCGGGCCAGGTGGCAGAAGGACTTCCTGCGAGGCGCGTTTCTTGGCGCTGAGAAAATCGCGGCTGTCGATCAGCGCAGAGGTCATGTTGCGATGGTTGACCATCGATCCGCTGCGCGGTCGCCAACTCGATCCGGTGTGGCGCTCGTAGTGCTCCGCGGCCTGATCACGCATCAGTTCGAAGGCGCTTTGGCGTTCGATCAGCGTCTGCCCTTCGGCCGTCAGGCGTTCCAGCTCGACGGATTTCACTTCGCTGCCGTCCTGCTCACGCTGGCTGCGGCGTTGCGCCTGCTCGTTGTGATCGAGTTCGCGCTCGATCCGATCTGCGGCGCGGTGAAAGATGTTGACGGTCGACCACAGAAGATCGTCGAGATCGGGCTCGAGGCGAGTGTCTTGCAGTGCCACGATGAGGGCGTCGAAGATGTCGGCCATCGCGCCGGCGACGCAGTGGCCCTCTGGAAGCGGTCGAGGATCAGGCTCATCCACGAAGGGACGGTAGCCATAGAGCTGGAGTTCGGTGAGGACGTGGTCGATGGGTGAAGACGAGTGCTGTGGTTCGTAGTCGTCATGCTCGCTCATTGGATGCTCCGCCGGTTGGACCGCGACCCTCGCGGCCTTCATGGCGACGGAAGCCGGCGGACGGGACGGACCTGCACCCGCAGCGAAGCGAAGGGCCGGAGTGTCAGCGGAGGAGGGTGGAGGCCGGCTATTTTGCTTCGCGATGGAAAGCGCTCCCTTGGGGAGCGCGCCGGAAAATAGTCGGCCGGAGACATTGCGGGGCCGAGTCGTTTGCTGGCCGATCGCCCTCTCGAAGGCCCGCAGGCGCGGTTCTCTCCGACTTCAGGAGCATCCAAGTGATGATGGCGACAGCGGACAGGCTGTTCGTTCCGAGTTATCCCGCCACTGCCATGAAACGGGCGATGTCCTGCGGGGCGAGCTGAACACGGACTGCTGCTCGAACGGCATCCAAGCCTAGCGTACAGAGATCTTCGTTGAGGTCCCCAAGTGCCGGCGAGAGCACGACCGGCTCGATCCCGGCAGCATTCGCTCTTTCGATCAAGGTGTCACGCGCGCCGTTACCGGCTGGATCGGCGTCGCGCACGATGTAGAGCCGTCTCAGTGTGAGGGGGAACAGCATGGCAGCAAGATGGGCGGCCGAGAGTGCCGCTGCCATGGCCATATCGGGCAGGATGCACCGAAGCGACAAGACGGTCTCGATGCCTTCGCCGCCCGCCATGACGTCGCCCGGTAGGCCAAAGCGAACCGCGTGACCGAGAAGATCGCCCATCGCGCGCCTCGGCGTACTGACCGGTGCCTTGCCCCTGCCGGAAGGATCAAGCCATGTGCGATGTACGCCAGTCAAATGGCCGTCGAGATCGGTAACGGAAGCGATCATCGCCGGCCAGGTCTCAGTCGGCGCTTGTTCGTCGGGCCGGTAGTAGCAGCGCGGGTGAAAACGCAGGCTTCCGGTCCCGTGCAAAGCGGCAATACTGCGGTTGTGCAGATACGCCTCTACGACCGTACCCGCAATCGGCTGCGACATCGCAAACAGCCGACGCGCTTTCTCCGACATTTCCGACGGCGCGGCCAGCAACTTCGACCGCATTGATGTCTGCTCTGGTCCGGGATGCGGTAGGCCGAGAAACGTTATTGCCTCATGGGCAACGTCCCTGAAGTCGCTCAAACCGCGGCTTTCGCGGATGATATCGAGAAGATCGCCATGCTCCCCGGTCGCCGCGTCAGTCCATTTGCCGGCTGCGCCCTTTCCGCTCTGCGAGCCGACGAGCCGCACGAACATAGAGCGACCCGGCGTGTTTCGGACATCGCCAACAAGCCAGTAGCGTCCCTCGCGATGTCCGTTCGAAAGATAGTGGCGACAAACCGCTTCGGCCTGTCGGCCCAGGCGGTGGGCCAGTTCGGACGCGTCGCGTCGAGGCATCATGCATCCTCCCGCGAGTCGATGCGCTGATAGCGCTCCAGCACCTTGCCCAGAATTGCGGGTTCGGGCGCCTGTGGCTCAGTGGGACTGGCCGACCCTGCGCGAATCTCGACGGCAAGGCGCTCGATGCAACCACTGGTCGTCTTGCGCACGAGGAGGTGCGAGTGGGTCGTCACTTCGGCTACGAGGTCAGGTAGGTCCTCGATCCAGATGTCAGCCTTGACGCGGACCTGGGACATGGAGAACTCCACGTTCTTGAAGGCAATGTCTCGCGAGGACAGAAGGGTAATTTTCTGAGGGGTAGTCGCCATCGGGATGTACTCCGAGACGGGCAGTCGAGAGCCTCTCTCTCGACCTTCAAACTCGTCATGGAGATCCCGGCACTCCTCGTCCTCTTGTGCTTGGCAGCCAACCGAGGTTGTTGCGGGGTAGCAACTCAGTGACGGCGTTCCTGTTTACAAACGCGGCTGCAACATACAAACGTGCAGCAGTAGCGATTAAGGACCACAGCGCGGCGATGAACGACGAGCGGGCCGGTCGCCCCATTGGAAGTATCTGCGTTCTTCATCACGCCTTCGGCGCTGTGGCGTGCGACACCGAGGGCATGCGGCTGAGTTCGAGAGCGAACAGAGCGCTTTTTGCGACGGGAAATCGATTTGGACGTGGTTGGTCATCACGGGCGGCTTGCCGCTAATCGTCGCCAGCAATGACGCTGCCAGCCAAGAAGCGAAGGAGGTACTCCGCTGCCCTGCTCGCCTGAACGCGGCGCGGCGCGCGCGGGCGTTGCGACGCAATAGGCCCTGCCGGCCGTATCGATACTGAAACGATGGTCGGATCCCTTTAGGAGTGTGTCTGGCCGGACTGGAAGCAGAGGCCAGCCATAGACTTGTTGCGCAACCACTCCGATTGACAGGTCGAAGGCGCCTCTTCGCCGCAGCACCTCCGGCGGGCGGTTTTCGCAGCCGGTTTTTTGGAGAAGAGTTCTCCTGCAGGACCGTGTCCAGAACGGCGAGACAGGACGGAGTGCTCAACGAGGTCGGCGAACAGCTCAGACCTAAGAACTGCTGAGGACTTCTTATGAAAATCCCCGACCAATTCGACGAGACCACACCACTGCGCGTCGAAATCGCTGCGCGAATTGCCTTTCCCGACGGCTCGATGAGCGCAGCAGGCCTACGCAAGGAACGTGACGCCGGTCGACTTGAAACGGAGCTAATCGCCGGAAAGGAATACGTCAGCTTGATGGCAATCGCGAGGATGAGGGAACTATGCCGCGGACTTCGAAAGGGCCACGCCTGGTATGGCGTGACGAAAGCTGGAAAAAAGATGGAACGCGCCGAAACAAAGCTGGATGGTTTATCCGCGATGGAACCAGCTTCATCAGCGCTGGCGGCGGCGAAAAAGGCCGTCCAGGAACTGAAGCTGAAAAGGCGCTCGCCGCCTACATTGGAAGCAAATACCACCGAGCGCGGGGAGCCGAGGACGTCTTAATTGCCGATGTGGTCAACCTCTACCTTAAAGAGGTTGCACCGAAGCACGCGACACCAGAAGAGACGGCGGCTCGGCTGGATAAGGTCCTTGATTACTTCGGGGAAAAAACTCTCGCCGCCATCAATGGCAAACTCTGCCGCGAGTACATTGCGTCGCGCCCCACCGAAGCCGCGGCGCGCCGCCAACTCGAGGATCTTCGTGCCGCCATCAACTACTACCGCAAGGAGGGTTATACAACCGCCGCACCGGTCATCACCCTGCCAGACAAGGCCGCCGCCCGCGAACGCTGGTTGACCCGCAGTGAGGCGGCCGCACTGATCTGGGCAGCTTGGCGAATGAAGCAGACATGGAAGGGCCAAGCGAGTGGCCGGCGCACTGGGCGACATCTCGCGCGCTTCATCCTCGTCGCACTTTATACAGGAACGCGCTCGGCCGCAATCTGCGGTGCCGCCATGCGCCCAACGAAAGGGCGCGGTCATGTGGACCTAGACCGCGGTATCTTCTATCGCGGTGCCACCGGCGCAAGGAAGACCAAGAAGCGCCAACCCCCTGTACCGTTGCCCGAGCGGCTGCTGGCGCACCTCCGGCGCTGGGCGCGCACTGATCTTCACCTCGAGACCAAATCGCGCGGCAAAAGTGCGAACATCGGTCGCAAGATATCGCAGGATTTTGTCGTGGAATGGAATGGAAAGCCGGTGCAGTCGATAGACAAGAGCTTCAAGACGGCGCGCGAAATCGCCGGCCTAGGGCCCGACGTTACTCCGCACGTGTTCCGCCACACCGCGGCGACTTGGATGATGCAGGCCGGCACCGATCTGTGGCAGGCTGCGGGCTTTCTTGGCATTACAGTGGATGTCCTGATCGAAACTTACGGCCATCATCATCCTAATTTCTTGGCAGACGCCGCCGAGAAGATCACGAAGAAGCCGGTTTTCTCCAAGTCGCCGCAAACCGTTCCGAGTATAACTCAAATCACAAGACACGAACGCGGTGTGCTCATCCCACAGGTTTCCCACAGAAACGGCGAAAGGAAACGCGACCAGTCGTGAGCGAACGTGGCGAAGGAGCCCAGGAACAATAACGACTTGCTGGTAAATCCACATCGTTCGGGACGATGGGATCGCACGTTCAAAACTGCCATCCGCACCCCGCTCAAAGGTCTACTCCGGCTCCCCAGGGCGCGTGCTCGCAGCCGTGCCTTGGATCGGTTTGCCGGGTCCCGAAAGCGACATTGAATCTGGGAGGATTAGAGGCAAAGATCGTGATGCCTGGCTTGACGGAGGCTTGTCTTCGAGGCCAATGAATACGCGCCTGGCCAAATCTCAAAACAGCAGCAAACGGCGCACTAGCCGCAAGCCCGGCGCACCGCTTCTGAGTGAAACTGTCAATCGGCAAGACCTTGGCGATGCCAACCATGTCGTTGTCCATCATCATTGCCGGGATCGGTTGCTCCGGGCCGCAAGACCACCAAAAAATGGCATGGTCTCGTAGGCGGGACGTATCGGCGTTTCTGGCGCGGACCTCAACCAGGAGGTCGCAATCTTTACCATCACAAAAGCCCCATCTGAGTCGGTCAGTGGTCTATCTCTGGCCTGCTACCCCGCGACGATCAAGACTGTGCTTTCCGGCGACCAATGCAGCACGACATCCTGACCTTCCGCCAGCCTGCCAGCGCCGGTGTTCTGCACAATCACCTTGAGCGTCTGGCCAGCACGCTCGACAAAGTAGGTGCTGCTATTTCCGGCGAAGATGCGCTTCGATACCTGGCCTCGCAGCAGATTCGCGTTGGCCGCATCCGGAGCCTCGGCATCGGTGAAGATGCGGATGCGTTCGGGCCGCACGGCGCAGCTTGCCTTGGCCCCAGCGGCAAGCTTGGCACCCGCGCCGGCGGCAATCGCTGTGCCGTCCGGCAGTCGGATGCCGTTGCCCGTGCTGTCGCCGCGAAGGATGTTGGCGTCGCCCAGGAAAGTGGCGGCAAACTCGCTCTTCGGCCGATCGTAGATCTCCTCGGGCGAGCCTTCCTGCACCAGCTTGCCATCGCGCAGAATGCCGATGCGGTCGCTCATCGTCAGCGCTTCTTCCTGGTCGTGGGTGACGAAGATGGTGGTGATGCCGATCTCGCGCTGGATGCGCTTGAGCTCGATCTGCATGTCGACCCGCAGCGCCTTGTCCAACGCTCCGAGCGGCTCGTCGAGCAACAACACGCGCGGCCGGATGACGATCGCGCGAGCGAGCGCAACCCGTTGGCGCTGGCCGCCGGACAGCTGATGCGGCCGGCGGCCGCCGAGCCTGCCGAGTTGCACAAGGTCGAGTGCGCGCTGTACCTCGCTGGCAATCACCGCCTTGGGCTCGCCGCGCACCGACAGGCCAAAGGCGACATTGCCAGCAACGCTCATATTGGGAAACAGGGCGTAGTTCTGGAACACCATGCCGATGCGCCGCTTCTCCACCGGCACCCGCTCGACACTTTCGCCGCCTATGGAGATGCGGCCAGAGTCGGGAAAGTCGAAGCCGGCGATCTGGCGCAGCAGCGTGGTCTTGCCGCTGCCGGAGGGACCGAGCAGGGCGTAGAAGCCGCCGTCGGCGAAATCGATAGACACATCGTCCAGCGCCTTGTGGGCACCGAAAGCGCGCGACACGTTCGCTACTTGGACGCCAGCCATTATTTCTCTCCGCCGAATTTGAAGAAGCGCGCTGTCAGCAGCATCAGCGCCATCGACACGACAATGATGATCGTCGAGACCGCATTGATCTCGGGCGTGAAACCCTTGCGGATCGCGGCGTAGATTTCGACCGGCAGCGTCGTCTGGCCCGGCGTCGACAAGAAGTAGGATACGACGAACTGGTCGAAGGACACGGCGAAGGCGAACAGCCCCCCGGCAATGACGCCCGGCATGATCCAGGGCAGCGTGACGCGGTTCGTCAACTGCCATTGATTGGCGCCGAGCGAGCGCGCCGCCTCTTCCAGCTCGTGCGCGAAGGTCTGCAGTCGGGCCGACACGACGACAATGACGTAGGGAAGCGCAAGCGCGACATGGCCAAGCAGGATGGCGAACAGGCCGCGCCCAATGCCGACGCCGAAGAAGAAGATCAACATCGCTGTGCCGGTTATCAGCCACGGAATGGCGATTGGCGGAAACAGCAGCGCCTGGAGGAATTTCTTGCCGCGAAACTCATAGCGGTAGAGCGCAAGTGACGCCGCCGAGCCAAGCACGACGCAGATGATGGTAGTGATGACTGCGATTTCGACACTGTTCCAGGTGGCTGAGATAAGCTGGTCGTTCTGCCACAGCGAGACATACCATTCCGCCGTCCATTCGAACGGCAGCTGGTAGAAGGGCGAAACGTTGAAAGACATTAGCGCCATGATGATGATTGGCACATAGAGGAAGGCGAGCAATAGCCAGATGTAAAGGCGGCCGAGCCATTCGAGAACACGTGTCGTCGCCATCACGTAGCCCTCCGCAGCACCGGCGAGGCAACCGCCAGGATGACCAGCACGACGGCCAACAGGATAAAGGAGAGCGCAGCACCCAGCGGCCAGTTGAACACGGCGACGAACTGGTCCTCGATGACAGTGCCGTAAAAGGTGCCGGTACGGCCGCCGAGGATGCGCGGTTCCATGAACGAACCAACAACCGGGACGAAGACGAGCGCTGCGCCCGCCACCAGCCCCGGCATCGACAGCGGAATGATGACTCGATTCAGCACCTGCAGCCGCGAGGCGCCGAGCGAGCGCCCGGCTTCGATTAGCGAGTCATCGATGGCCTGCAGGGTCAGATAGCAGGTCAGCACCATGTAAGGCACGTAGGAGTGCACCAGCCCGATGATTACGGCCGGATAGGAATACATTAGGTCGATGTTGATCTTGAACGGCAGGACGGCGTTGAGCGCAGTGTCGAGAATGCCGCCTTCACGCAACACCATCGCCCAGGAGAAGATACGCACCAGCCCGTTCGACCAGAACGGCAGGATGACGAGCAGGAAAATCGCCTCTCGGGTGCGGCCTTTCAGCACCTTGGCCAGCACATAAGCGGCGGGATAACCGATGACGATGCACCACAGCGTCACCTCGAGGCCGAGGCGCAGCGAGGCCAAAAGCAATGTCAGATAAAGGCTTTGTGAAAAGAAGGCGGCATAGTTTTCGAGCGTGAACGCCCACGGCTTTCCCGACAGCGGCAGGTCGGTCATGAAGGAGAAGAAGACCATGGCTGAGAGCGGCAGGAAGATCGCAACCGTCAGCCAGAGATAGGCAGGCGCCAGCAGTGGCAAGGCCGATCTCAATCCGCTGCGCGACGCGGCCGCAACCTGTGCTGCCATGACATCCACCTCCCAGGATGGGGAAGCATCAGCCGACATGGATGGTCGGCTGATCCCGGCTTCTGCTGTTACTTCACGTCGACCTTGAGCTGCTGCCAGAGCGACAGATAGGTTTCGCGCTGGGCGTCTGTGATCGGCGCCTGGAACTGAATGCGCTTGGCGACTGCCGGGTCACCCATCACCTTGCGGTTGAACGCATCCCCGGGAAGTGCTTCTACAGCCTTGGTGTTGGCGGATACCGGGGCTCCGACCTTGGTGACCCATTCGACATAGAACTTCGGGTCGATCATGTAGTTGATGAAGGCCTCGGCGCCGGCGACATTCTTGGAACCGACCGGAATTGAGAAGGCGTCGAGCCAGGCGACAGCGCCCTCCTGCGGGATCACGAGCGAGACCGGCAGCTTGAAATGGGTCTTGGCGCGATCGGCCGAGCCGCTCCAATAGGTGCCGATGTCGATCTGGTTAGAGGCAGCCATCTGGTTCCAGTCGTTCTCCGAGCTCCAGAACGTCTTGATCTGCGGCATCAGCGAGGTGAGCTTTGCCTTGACCGCCTCGATATCCTTGATGTCGTTGATGTTCTGGCCGGTGGCAATGGCGCCGAACTGAACCGCCTCGACGGCATCATCACGGATGGTGACGCGGCCCTTGTGAGCGGGATCCCACATTTCGGCGATGCTCGTCGGCGGCTTATCGAAGGATTTTTCATTGATGGCGAGCGCCGTCAGCCCCCAGACCCACGGCACGCCATAGACCTTGCCGTCATGGACGAGCATCGGCGATCCGGCCTTGTCCTTGCTGATGTCGGGAAAGTTCGGCAGCTTGGACGTGTCGATCGGCTGGATCAGCTTTTCCGCCATCGCCTGGTCGTTGAAAGCGGCGTTGATCATGACCACATCGTAAAGGCCGGGATTGGTCCTGAGCTTGGTCAGCATCTCCTGTTCGGAATTGAAAAAATCGTTGACGACCTTGTGGCCGGTCGCCTTCTCGAAGGCTTCGATGGCCCACGGCTCGTCGGCGCCGTAGCCCTTCCAGTTGAGTACGTGCACCTCGTCGGCCTTGGCGGCAAATGCGAGTGCGGAGGTGAAGACGGCGGTCGCCGTCAGCAGGGCAGTCAAGTCGGGCATGCGCATGTTCGTTCCTCTCTGTGTTTGCCCGCTTCCCGGGCTTTGTCAGGCTGTCGGGCGTTTGGCCTCTTGCTTCCGGCCATGGAGGCCGATCGGCGGACCGCCGGCATGGCTTAGGAATGTCTGGATTTCGTGGTCGGTCGGCGCTGATGAACCACCGTGGCGGGTGACGGAAATGGCCGCCGCCGCATTGGCGTAGCGCGCTGCTTCAAAAGGCGGCGCGCCGCGCGCCAGCGCACTGACGAAAGCGCCGATATGGGTGTCGCCGGCGCCATTGGTGTCGATGGCGTCGACCTCGAAGCCGGCACTCGTTTGCGCCGAGCCATCGGCCAGCCGTATGTGGCAGCCTTTCGCTCCGGCGCGAATAACGACGCCGACGGCCTTCGGGGAGTGGTCGCTAAGAAGCCGTGACGCGAGTGCCTCGACGTCGCCCGGACCGGCAATCGCGGCCGCTTCCATCCTGTTGCAGCTCAACCAGGTGGTGCGGGCGAGTATCCGAGGCAGGATAGGGCGGGGAATGTCGACGACGACAGGTGTCGGGTCGAGGACAAGCGGTGTGTCGGCCGGAAGTGCCTCGATCCAGTCGACAAGCGCGTCTCGGCTTCCCGGATAGCTAAGCGTATAGCCGGAGGTGAACACCCAATCCCCCGGGGCGACCGAGACGGGCGCCATCATGTCAAGGCTGAGCAAGCTCTCCGCACCAGGCCACGAGACGAAGGTGCGCTCGGCATCGCTGCTGATCATGGCGACGCAATTGCCGCTGTCCATGACGGGCGATGGCGTCGTCAGCGTCTCGATCCCCTCATTGGCTAAGGCCGTGCGCAGGAAGTCGCCATTGGGTCCGCTGCCGAGCTGGCCGCCGAACACCACCTTCATGCCGGTGCGGCTGGCCGCGACCATCATGTTGAAGCCGCCGCCGGCGACTTGCGTGTAGCTCGACGCCGTCTTCTCCGTACCCGGCGCCGGCAAGGCGTCGATGCGGTAGACATAGTCGACCACCGCGCTGCCGACATGGACGAGACGCCCACTCATGCCGCCGCATCCTTGCCGGGACCCGTCCTGTCGGCACGGCGCTTGGATATACGGGCCGCAACAAGGTCGGCGGTGAGCGCGCCAACCGCCGCAATGTCGATGCCCTTGAGGTCTGCAATGCGGTTCTGAGGCAGTCGGGAAAAGCCGGTGCAGGCGCCGGCCATGCCGGTCGCGATGGCGCCGATCGTATCGGTGTCGCCACCGAGATTGGCGCTGATGACCGCCGCTTGCCAGGGATCACCGCTGGCGACTTCCAGCACGGCGAATGCAGCCGGAACGGACTCCTGACTGGCGACGCCGGTGCCGACCAGATCGGTGATCAGCCGGATCGCGTCCTTCGTCGCCTTGCCGCGCACAAGCTCCTGCGCCCACCCAATGCGCGCAGCAATGTCACCGCCGGTCACCCAATGGCCGAGCGTTGCTCCGCACCTCGCCGCGGCGATGGCGCTGTCGGAAGCGGCGCGCCAGTCGCCGCCTGCGACGCCGCGGCTGACGGCCGCCGCAACGGCGGCTGCGGCCGCAATGGCAACCGAGGTGTTGTGCGTGGCCCGGCAGGTCTCGGCAACTTTGGCGACCAGCGCGTCCAGCGGCTCTGGCGGCATCATGATGCCGACCGGCGCAATGCGCATGGCCGCACCATTTGTGTCGCCGCTGCGCCCCGCTTCCTCGGCCGGCACGCCATTGTTGATGGCGTCGATGGCGCGTTTGGTCGATGGTCCCAGCAGATCGTAGCTGCCGCGCGCTTTGACGTCGCGCTCCCAGTCGAGCAGCGCGTTGACCCACCGCGCATGATCGAAGCGGTTACCGGATTCAACCAGGATACGGCCAAGCAGAAGCGCCTGTTCGGTGTCGTCGGTGATCGTTCCAGCGGGAAGCCCCTTCGACACCGGATGGTCGGCGAAAGGAGCAATGAAGCCCTCTACATGGGCGTAGAGTTCGGCAATCCGGGCCGGCGACAAAAGCTGCGTCGGCATGCCCAGCGCATCCCCCAGTGCCCCGCCGACAAGCGCCCCCATGGCCCGATCAGTCATATTCCCGGTGTTGTCGTCCGGCATCACTCAGAACCTCATATGCAGCGCAAAATGCGCCGGGTTGAGCAGGCTGGTCACATATTCGATCGGCCGGTCATCGGCGGCGCGGGTCAACCGGCGACCGCGAAGAAACGGCGTGCCTTGCGGGCAACCGAGGATTGCAGAGTCCTCGGCGTTGAGCATTTCGATGCCGACCCATTCCTCGCCATGGTCGGGAATGAGGCCCGCGCCGCGCAGCGTCTGGTGCAGCGAGCCTTCGCGCAGGCCGCGCAACGGCACGTCCTCCAGTTCCGGCGACAATGGCAGGCGGCTGCGCTCGATGGAGATGGCGTGGCCGTCGCTGGCATTGGTGCGCACCCGGTCGACAGCGATGAAAAACGGGTTTTCTATACCAAGCAGTGCGGCAAGACCGGGGTCCTCGATCACCTCGAGCCGCAGCGTCCGCGTCTCGGCGTTGGCGCCGGCGTTGGCGAGCGCCCGCGACCAACCGATGGAGTCATCAACGGGCTTGCCATCGAAGGTGACGAAAGAGCCGATGCCGACTTTGGTCGTGATCAGCCCGCGGTTGGACAGTTCCTCGAGGCCTTTGCGGACGGTGTTGCGGCTGACGGAGAAACGCTGGACGAGCTTGTTCTCGCTTTGCAGCCGGTCGCCGAAGCCGAGAACACCGGAGCGGATTTCATGTTCGAGAACGGTGGCGATCTGTTCGGGCTTGCCCGTGCCGGGAGACAGTTGAACCGAGCGCCGCTTCATATGGGTACCTGTTCAGTGAGCCTGTATAATCCTGTTCATATCACGGCAGGCTTGTCAACGAGTGCCGGATGGAGCTGCCATCGGGCTTGATTAGGCGTCGCGACGAGCATAGTTGCCGGTTCCGTCGCCGTGGGACGTGGCGTCCAGCGCCAGCTCCGCATCATCGGCAACATAGCGGGCATTGCGGTAGTCGCGAATGAAGCTGATCCGACCTTCACACCACTCGAGCCACATAAAGTGGTTGGGTTTCGCGTCGGCTCGGTCTCGAACACCGCGATCACCTCCCGGCCCTCGTGCCAAGCCGGCTTGAGCCACACGCCCTCGCTCTTAACCTGGTGAAGAACCTGCTGACGTCTGCTGAGCCTGAGCGAAGCGGATGCAAGGACGGATGAAGCTTCACTGTTTTTCGAAGCCGATAATCCCTTGAATGACAGGGATGGCCTGCATCGCTTGAGCACATCGGCGGTGACGATGAAATGGCCGTAAGACGGACAATGTTCATTCATTGTCGGGGGCAGTTCGTGATCCCGAGTCCGATTCAACAGGACGGCCTAGGGAGCGTCAGCCTAGCGCCGCCGCAGCCGAGACGCGGGATCGACCGCTCCCGTCGAGGGGCGTCGTTTAGCAGGAGCTCGCGACCAAGGTGAATTCCAGGATCGCAGTCGGATGTGGGGAAAGGATGCCAACGCACTAGATACGGCGCACGACGGCCGCCTCGCCATCGTTGATCTCGCGGTCGCCGCCTGGCGAGGCCGTCAAACTACTCCTCTCGAGTGAGGTGAATTACGAGGCGAAATTACCAGCCCGGACCCGCGAGAGGCAGGCGTGTCTTTCGAGAGTTGGAAAATTTTACAAGTTTCGTCGGTCTGCTGCATTCTTCTTAAACATGGCCAAGACAAGCCGCTTGCCTTCGCGCACACTGTCTTCGAGCGGCTTCGCCTTCGCCAGATGCGCCGCAATCGCGCTAGCCAGCATGCAACCCGTCCCGCGGATTGATGCGACAAGACGAGGTGCGTCGAAGCGAATTGGTTCTTGATCGGAACGCAACAGAATATCGGTTGATCGAGGTCCTGATGCGTGGCCCCCTTTGATCAGCAGGCCCGGCACGCCGGCTGCCAGCAATTTCCGTCCCAGTCTCACCGCGTCGCTCTCGTCGGCTGGCGGTTCCGCACCAACAAGGAGCGCCAGCTCGAGGAGATTGGGGGTCACAAGGCAGCAAAGCGGCATCAGGTCGCGCCTCATGGCAGCGATGGCACCTGCTTCCAGAAGCCCCCGGCCGGAGCTCGAGGCCAGCACCGGATCGAGCACTGCCGGCACCTGCGGATTTTCGCGCAGCACGCCGGCAATGGCAACGACGATCTCGGCCGTTGCGAGCATGCCGATCTTAATTGCCGCCACCTTGTTGGCCTGCAGCGCGGCGCACATCTGATCGGCCACAAGATCGGGCTTCGAAGGATGGATTTCCATTACGGCTTCGTGCGTCTGCACCGTCAGCGCTGTGACAGCCAGGCAGGTGCGCATACCAATGGAAGAGATCGTCTCGATATCACGTGCAATTCCAGCCCCACCGCTGGAGTCTGATCCGCCAACCACGAGCACACGCGGTTCTCGCCTCAGCGCCATGGCTTTGTCTTTTCGATCCATTCTCGCGTGCGCGCTTCGGGATCGGCATTCAACGTGATGTCGGTGACCACCGCCGCGCTGTCCGCACCAGCCTCGAAGACACCGTCGAGCCGGTCGGGGTTGAGGCCGCCGATGGAGACCAATGGGATCGGCGCCACCCGATGCTTCCACTCGCTGATCCGCTCGAGCCCTTGCGGCGCCCATTTCATCTGCTTCAGGATGGTGGGATAGATGGGGCCGAGCGCGATATAGTCGGGCTCGGCAGCGATGGCCGTTTCCAGTTCGAGATGATCGTGCGTGCTGAGCCCGAGCTTCAATCCGGCGTACTTAATCGCCAGCAGGTCAGCCGCAGCCAAATCCTCTTGGCCGAGATGGACGAAGTCGCAGCCTTCCTCAATGGCGAGCCGCCAATAGTCGTTGACGATCAGTTGGCAACCATGGACCGCGCAGACGCCGTTCGCGCGGCGGATTTCCGTCCGCAGCGTGGCCTCGTCCCTATCCTTGATGCGCAACTGAACCAGCTTGACGCCAAGTGGCACCAGCCGTTCGATCCAGGCGGCGCTGTCGACGATCAGATAGAAGGGATCGAGCTTCATGAGAAAACCGCCCTGCCGAATGTTGGTGTCGATGGCACCGCGACGTCGCGGGGTTCGAGCATCCCCGAGCTGAAAGCTTCTCGACCGGCGTCGACCGCCTTGCCGAACGCACGCGCCATGCCGACCGGATCGGCCGCCTTGGCGACCGCTGTGTTCAGGAGCACGGCATCAAAGCCGAACTCCATGACTGTTGCCGCGTGCGATGGCCGTCCGAGACCAGCATCCACGATCAGCGGGACATCAGGGAAATGTCCGCGCATCGAGCGCAGCGCCGTGATGTTGACCGGCCCGAGGGCGGAACCGATCGGTGCGCACCAGGGCATCAAGACCTTGCAGCCCGCCGCAAGCAGCCGCTCGGCGACGACAAGGTCGTCGGTAGTATACGGGAACACCGCAAAACCGTCCTCGCACAGGATGCGGGCGGCTTCGAGCAGACCGAACACGTCCGGCTGCAGCGTGTCGTGATTGCCGATCACTTCGAGCTTGATCCAGGGCGTGCCGAAGACTTCGCGCGCCATTTGTGCGGTCGTGACCGCTTCCTTGACGGAGTGGCAGCCAGCAGTGTTGGGCAGGATTCTGACACCAAGCGACCGGATCAACGACCAGAATTTTTCGCCGGCCCTGCCGCCTCCCATCTCACGGCGCAACGAGACGGTCACCACCGAGGTGCCCGATGCCCTGACTGCATCGGCAAGGATGGCCGGCGAAGGATATTGAGCGGTGCCGAGAAGCAGGCGGGAGGGAAGCGTCGTCCCGAGAAGATCGAACATGCTAGCCTCCCTGCATCGGCGAGAGGATTTCGATCCGGTCGCCGTCGTTCAATTGGAATTCCGCCCGGCTGGCTTTGTGCACGAGGTCGTTGTTGACGGCGGTCGCGAGCCAATCGCCCTCATAGTCAAGCGCGGCAAGCAGCTCGGCCAGCGTGGTGGCGGCAACCTCATGCACTTTGCCGTTGACCATCAGTTTCATGAGCAAGCTCCACGGGTTTGTCGTGATTGAAGACAATTTCGCCCGCCAGGCGCGCCATGGCGGGGGCGAGAAGAAAGCCATGGCGATAGAGCCCGTTGATCGCGACGGTGTCTCCGCTCATTTCGACGCGCGGCAGATTGTCTGGAAAGGCTGGACGGACGCCGACGCCGGCTTCAACGATCCCGGCCCCGCCAAAGGCCGGATGGAGGGCATACGCAGCACCCAGAAGCTCCATCATCGAACGCGCCGTGACCGGTCTGGCGGACCGGCTTTCAATCATCGTCGCACCGATCATGAACTGGGCGTCGGCACGCGGTACCGCATAGAGCGGAAAGCGCGGATGCAGCAACCGGACCGGGCGCGACAGCGAGAAGTCTGGCGTGTTTAGGATCAGCATTTCGCCGCGAACGCCGCGAAGCCTGTCATCGACGGCGGCCATCCCCGGGCAGTCGATCTGACGATCGAAACCGGAAACATGCCGGGCGTCGGTGCCGAAGTGGAATTTGACACCCATGGCTGCGAGCTTGTCATGAAGTGCTGCCATCGCCTGGCGCGGGTCGAGATGAGCCTCATCTGGGAAGAGCAGTCCGCGCCGGAAGCGGCCGGCGAGGTCGGGTTCCAGGAGCGCAATTTCGTCTTCATCGACACGCCGATGGCCCGACGTGCGGCTGGCGAAGCGGTCGAGCTCGCCGGCATCACGCGGGGCGGCCACGACAAGTGTTCCGCCCCGTGTCACCTGACCCGGCAGCACCGCATCCCACCAGTCGGCAGCGTCACGTCCAAGGTCCAGCACCGGCTGCTCGGCGCTTTCACGCTCGCACCATGGCGCCAGCATGCCGCCGGCGAACCACGACGCATTGCCTCCAAGGCCATGCCGGATCTCGGCGACCGTGACCGTCGCGCCGCGGGCGGCGAGTTCGAAGGCGGCGGTGAGGCCGGCGACGCCGGCCCCCTTTATCAGCACCTTCATGATGGCTTACCTGGCTGAGGCGTGACCGGTGCGCCGATCTCGTCCGCTGGCACGTAGAGATCGCCGCCCTCGCGGTATTTCGCCGCCATCGCCGCCATGCCCTCTTTCTGTGCCTCGGCGCGGATGTCGTGAGAGATACGCATCGAGCAGAATTTCGGTCCGCACATCGAGCAGAAATGTGCCAGCTTGTGCGCCTCCTTGGGCAAGGTCTGGTCGTGGAAGGACCGTGCGGTTTCGGGGTCGAGCGACAGGTTGAACTGGTCCTCCCAGCGGAACTCGAAGCGCGCGCGGGAAAGGGCGTCATCCCTGACTTTCGCCGCCGGGTGGCCCTTCGCCAGGTCGGCCGCGTGCGCTGCGATCTTGTAGGTGATCACGCCGGTCTTGACGTCATCGCGGTCGGGAAGGCCGAGATGCTCCTTGGGCGTGACGTAGCAGAGCATGGCCGTTCCGAACCAGCCGATCATCGCCGCGCCGATGCCGGAAGTGATGTGGTCGTAGCCCGGCGCGATGTCGGTCGTCAGCGGTCCAAGCGTATAGAACGGCGCCTCGCCACAGACGGCGAGCTGCTTGTCCATGTTCGCCTTGATCTTGTGCATCGGCACGTGGCCGGGCCCCTCGATCATCACCTGGCAATCTTTCGCCCAGGCGATCTGCGTCAGCTCGCCGAGCGTTTCCAGCTCGGCGAATTGCGCCGCGTCGTTGGCGTCGGCGATCGAGCCGGGACGAAGGCCGTCGCCGAGCGAGAAGGAGACGTCATAAGCGCGGCAGATGTCGCAGATCTCCGCAAAGTGCTCGTAGAGGAAGCTTTCCCGGTGATGGTGCAGGCACCATTTTGCCATGATCGAGCCGCCGCGCGAGACGATACCCGTGACCCGGTCAACGGTCAGCGGGATGTAATGCAGCCGCACGCCGGCGTGGATGGTGAAATAGTCGACGCCCTGTTCGGCCTGTTCGATCAGCGTGTCGCGGTAAACCTCCCAGGTAAGATCCTCGGCAATGCCGCCGACTTTCTCGAGCGCCTGGTAGAGCGGCACCGTGCCGATCGGCACCGGCGAGTTGCGGACGATCCATTCGCGGATGTTGTGGATGTTGCGGCCGGTCGACAGATCCATCACCGTGTCGGCGCCCCAGCGGATCGCCCACACCATCTTTTCGACCTCTTCAGCCATCGACGATGTGACGGCGGAGTTACCGATATTGGCGTTGATCTTGACCAGGAAATTCCGGCCGATGATCATCGGCTCGCTCTCGGGATGGTTGATGTTGGCGGGAATGATCGCCCGTCCGCGCGCCACCTCGTTGCGCACGAATTCAGGCGTGACGAAGTCGGGGATCGCCGCGCCGAAGGCCTCGCCGTCGCGCTCAAGCTTGCCGTGCAGGATCTCGCGACCAAGGTTCTCGCGGATGGCGACGAACTCCATTTCGGGCGTGATGATGCCAGCGCGCGCATAGGCAAGCTGTGTCACCGCCTTGCCGGTCTGGGCCCGGAGTGGCCGGTTGCGGACTGGAAATTCCGGTGTTAGGCGCTCGCCCGCCGCAAACCCATTGTCTTCTGGCCGGACGTGGCGGCCGTCATAGGCTTCGACATCGCCGCGCGCGGTGACCCATTCATGGCGAAGCCGTGCAAGGCCGTTTTCGATGCTGGTTTCGACAGTCGGGTCGGTATAGGGGCCGGACGGATCGTAAGCGGTCACCGGCGGCTCGCCTGCCGTCGGATGGACGGAGATTTCGCGCATCGGCACCCTGATCTGCGGGTGGATGGCACCGGGCTTGTGGATTTTGCGTGAGGCAGGCAGCGGTCCCGTCGACACGGCGGGGGTGAGGGCATTCATCTTGAGGCTCCTTTGCTCGTGCATTGGAGACCCAGTTCTGTGCCGGAAGGATGAAAAGACGCTTCTGTCGACCTGCCGAAACAGGACCTCGGGCGTGAACTCCCGCAAAGCGCTTGCACCGTCCCTACGCCAGTATGAACTGGATCAGGTTCAACGGGTCACTGCGCCGCGAAAGCCAGCAGTATCTCAGCCCCTTGCCGGGACTCCCCTGGTGAATGCGTGAGGTTGGACGGGACGGCTCCGGTTTGTCAAGCGCGTTCTGGCCGCGGCTGATCGGCGGCCGGTCAGACCGTGCGGAAAAAATCGTGCATGTCTCGGTGACAAGTCAAGCGTCGGAGATGAAGGCAAGGACAAGGGAATCGCAAAGCGTCGGACTAAAAATCGATCCTGATGATCACACCTTCAATGGGCACCAAAGGTTTGCGCGTAGATCGCCTCGATTCTTCCTGCCTCGTCACTGGTCAGCGCGGCGAATTCCTTCTCGCGCGCGCGGTTCGATAGATGGCCATCATTCTGGTGAAGAAAACGGAAGAGCAGATCGGTCAACCGCTCGGGCATGTCGATAAAGGCGTCCACCTGCTGCCGGAACTGATCGTAGCGCTGCAGAAATGCGGTTTCCTCGGGAAGGTCCCGTTCGATCGTCCGCTGAACGCAAGCATAGAGGAATTCGGCGTGCGGGGTTGCATCGAAGAACCGGTAGAAATCACCGGTGTCATTCAGCACCCGGACGTTGAATTGCGGCGTCGGTTCCCATTCCACCAACGGCAGAAGGCGCTGCGAATAGCTCTCGAGCACGCCCCTGTACTCGTTGATCTGGTCCAGGATCGCGGCCGAGACGGGAAAGACCACTCCCGGCGGATTGAAGCCGCGCATGGCAAGGACGTGGTGGATTAGGTAGCGGTGAATGCGGCCGTTTCCGTCCTCGAACGGGTGAATATAGACAAAGCCGAAGGCGAGGATTGCGGCGGCTACGACTGCATCAAGCTTTTGCGCGGGGCCCTGATCGAACGCCGCCATTCCATCGATTAGCCGCGGCAGGTCCTCGGGCCGAGCGCTGATGTGATCGGGCAAGGGCGTACCGTTGTCTCGATCATGCTCACCGACGAAACCTCCTTCTTTTCGGAAGCCAAGTCTTACGAAACGAGCGTCACCAAGTACAATTCTTTGCAGACGCAGCAGCTCATCGCGATCGATCGGCCAGCGGCCGGCTTCGCCGATGGCGCGGCCCCAGCGCTGGATGCGATCTTGCGGCGGGTGCTCGCCCTCGATCGCATAGCTTGATCGCGAGTCTTTGAGCAAAAGAAAGGCGGCGGTCCGAGCAAGGAGGTCGCGCGGCACGTCCGCTACGATTGCCTCCGCGCGCCGCGGTAGTTCAAGGCCGATGAATTTTTCGAGAATCTTGGTGCGGAACACCAGAGGGCAGAACTCACGCGTGCCGGGGAGATTGTCCCTTACGCGATAGCGCGAAGCGGTCTTGTCGGGTCCGGGCCACTGCAGCTCGGGATCGACAACCGGAATGTATCGTCCGGCCTCCGCGTCCGGCAGATCGATACGCGCGTCCCTCAGCCATTCATATAAAAACCAGATGCGGCGGGCATAACTGCCGGTCGGGCTTTCACGGACCAGCGCCTCGATCGGCGCGGGACCGGTCACTTGGAACAGCCGCTTGAGGACGGCAAGGTCCAGTCCCTCGTACTTGAGCGCAAAGGTCAGGTGGCCTTCGAGGGTAGGATTTGGGGCATGGCGGGGGGTCATGATCCGCCAGCCATCCCGTTCGGTAATGCGATGATGCTCGCCAGTGGCGAACAACCTACGGGGCAAGGGCGCGGCGAGCCTGTAGGCTCCGATCAGGGCGCTGTACCCGGCCGGGGTCGCCGTTTCAGGAAGGCGGATTTCCTGAAAAACGGTAACAGGACCTGAAAATTGGTGCTGTTGCACCGCAGGCATGAAACGCGAATCCTTCCATTGAATTTTGGTTTAGTCGGCAAAACCTATGAAAAATGATCCTATCCCATGAAAATTGATGCCACAAGACAAATTTTCCGAAAACCGATTCTAAAACAGTGCTGAGGTCGATCAAGCAAGAACTCCGCCACCGGCTCAAGGAAGCGACTTCAGACCAAAAAGGTGAGTCCAGGAACCGCCATTCGCCCGTCTTAGTCACGAGGCCGGCACGGATGGCCCGCCTTACGTCGAGCCGGATTGCTCGAGCGCGCCGTTCGGGGCTCACTCATAGAGCGCTCTGGTGCGCGATCGATAGCCGCGATCACGCTTGCGACTGATCTTGGTGACGTGGCGGCGTCGGAGTAGAAAAGTGATGCAGGATCTCGGTGGCGTCGTGTGTGTGTGACCTGAAGTGAGTTCTCTGCGGTATGGGGGGCGGCACGCAGCGCGCGTCTTCTCGGCAAACAGATCGACGAAGCGGCACCGAAGGGAAGTTCCTGGCATTCATTCTCGCCATCGCTGCCCCAATTTGCCGATCGGACTGCCGATCGATCTCGCCCAATACTTTGCGCGCGCAAGGGCCGAAGCTGAACTGGGCGGCACCTGCTCATTCGGGAGCTGACTCATGCTTGGCGCGCTAGCCCGAGAGAGCTGTGCCTGATCGAATGCGTGAAAACGTAGCTCGGAGTGGAGAGGCTGACGCGGTCATCTGTCACCCGCCTTCGGGCTGTAACGGAAAGCGAGACATCTCTCCAATGCTCGTTCCCCACGTCGAGGGGCCCAGCGGCTTGGCTACGGGGGGGACTGTCAGCTAGTGGCCGCTGGGCCTTGACGACCAGCGACCGTAAGAGGAGGCCCTGTGCTGGCTGACGAAAACTTGCGAGCAAAGCCACGGAAAAGCATCATTCGAACGAACTCTTTCGTCGAGACGAGGAGGGCAGTGAGGCGGTAGCCGCCGCTTTGAAGTTCTCCGGCAGCTGCTACGCTGGTCATTCCGAGGGTCGCAGTTGCGCTTGCGCCGTCATATCAGATAAGTCTAATAAAATAGGCGCCTGGCCATCGAACGCGCCGCGGCGCCCTTGGGTCGGCGCTATTCATCGGGTGGGCATGTCGGGCACGCAAGGGAGGACGAAATGAGACTGGTTCAGTCATTTGCATTTGCTGCTGTGCTGCTTGTTTCGTCTGCATTGTCTGCGGCCGCCCACTCGGCTCGTGAGGACATCGAAGCGGCGTTGGTAAAATTCATGGACGCCTTCAACAGCGGAAACGCAGCAGCGGTAGGTCAAATGTATACCGACGATGCCGCCCTGCTGCCACCCGACGGCAAACGCGTCGATGACCGCAAGGGCGTGGAAGAATTCTGGCAGGGCGCAATCAAGGCCGGGATGAAGAATCTCACCCTGAAGGCGCTGGAAGTGGAAGAGAGCGGGAATCTCGCCTACGAAGTTGGCGCATTTACGCTCGGTGTGCCGAGCAAAGGCGGTGCCCCTTCCACCGTTGCGGGCAAGTACATTGTCGTTTGGAAAAAAGGGGACGACGGGACGTGGCGCCTGCATCGGGACATCTGGAACTTTGGTGCGGCCCAATAGATTCCGCGACCCGTGAGGCCGGCGCGGCTTGCAACAGTTCCAACGAAAGTCCATGGCAATAGTTGATGTGACTGAATTGATTAACAAAATTGAACAGACTTGATGGGTCTGCTCATCGAGTCGGCTCTGGATCTATCGCGCTACCGATCAGGGAGGCGGTAAGATTCGAGCTCAGCAGAACGTCAATTCCGGCTGACCACCACTTGCCGGGACTAGAGCGTTCTCCGGCTCGGCGCGCCGCCGAGGGCTCTTGTTCATTTGGTCGTGGGCAATCCGCGGTTCTCCAAGAACCCGTCCATCTCGTCAAATGCATCTGAGCCGAGACAACTAATTATCATTGGGCAAAGTAGCGGCTCAACGGCTCCAGAAGAAAGCAGCCCCCCGATGCTCGTTCAACATTCGAGCCCGCATCGGGCAAGTCTTTCCACGTCCGGGTACGCCATGCTGCTTCGACCGCCCCTTTCTTCTTGCGGATTTAGGAATTCGAGCTTTTCGGTTGTTCCGATCATCCATTTGGGAAACGACCGATGCCGGCAAGCAAGGTTTTATGGGGCCAGATACTCACCGCCTTTCTGATCGTCGTCGCGACGACATGGGGAGCAACACAGTGGACGGCAGGGCGGCTCGGCTTTCAAAGCCAACTCGGTCCGCCGTGGTTCGAATTGGCTGGACAGCCCGTTTATCCGCCGCCAGCCTTTTTCTGGTGGTGGTTTTTCTACGACGCCTACGCGCCGAAGGTCTTCCTGGAGGGCGCGGCGATTGCGGCGAGCGGAAGCCTCATGGCTATCGTCGCAGCGATCGGGATGTCGCTGTGGCGGGGGCGCGAGGCAAAGGACACCACGACTTACGGCTCGGCGCGCTGGGCGACGCGAGACGAAATCAAGGCCGCTGGGATGATCGGTCAGGATGGGGTGATCCTGGGTATGTTGGGCCGACACTATCTGCGCCACGACGGTCCGGAACACGTGCTATGTTTCGCACCGACCCGAAGCGGCAAAGGCGTCGGCCTGGTGGTGCCGTCACTACTGACCTGGCCGGGTTCGGCAATCGTCCACGACATCAAAGGCGAAAACTGGGAACTGACGGCCGGATGGCGGGCCCGTTTCGGCCAGGTGCTTCTGTTCGACCCGACCAATGCTGGATCAGCAGCCTACAATCCTCTGCTGGAGGTGCGACGGGGCGAGTGGGAAGTTCGAGATGTGCAGAACGTGGCGGATGTCCTGGTCGACCCAGAAGGCACATTGGAACGCCGCAACCACTGGGAGAAGACCAGCCATGCGTTGCTGGTCGGCGCAATACTGCACGTGCTCTATGCGGAGAAAGACAAGACCCTCGCAAGCGTGGCGAACTTCCTTTCCGATCCAGAGCGGCCAATCGAGGCAACGCTGCGCGCCATGATGCTGACGCGGCATTTGGGTGATGCAGGCCCGCATCCCGTCGTTGCGTCGGCTGCTCGGGAACTGCTTAACAAGTCCGAGAACGAGCGTTCCGGCGTGCTCTCGACGGCCATGAGTTTTCTGGGCCTCTACCGCGATCCAGTTGTGGCCAAGGTGACGTCATGCTGTGACTGGCGGATCGCAGACCTTGTCGAGGAGGCACGGCCGACGACGCTTTATCTGGTCGTGCCGCCATCGGACATCAGTCGCACAAAGCCGCTGATCCGACTCGTGCTTAACCAGATCGGCCGCAGGCTCGCCGAAGATCTTCACGCGAAGGATCACCGGCAGCGTCTTTTGATGCTGCTGGACGAGTTTCCCGCGCTTGGCAGGCTCGATTTCTTCGAAAGCGCGCTGGCCTTCATGGCCGGGTATGGCATCAAGTCGTTCCTGATTGCACAATCGCTCAATCAGATCGAGAAGGCCTACGGACCGAACAATTCCATCCTCGACAATTGTCATGTGCGGGTGAGCTTCGCCACGAATGACGAGAGGACGGCCTGCCGCTCGCCGGCCACAAGGACAACCACGCCGGCCTGATGACCAGGGATCAGATGGCGGTCCTTCGTGCCTCGATGTCGGTCGGCGACGGGCGGGAGTGGGACGCCTTCGAGGGATTGGCCGTTGGAGATCTGGAGCTGCAACGATTCCTCGACGCCGTTCCGTTCACGGCAAAGGGCCAGCGGCGCCGGCACGCCCAGCGCATCGTGGTCCCTGGTCGTCTCGTCGCGGAAGCCAAAGGCAGCGTCTCCACGCAGGTCGGCTTCGGCAGAATTCTGGACGAGATTGCGCGCGCTGGCGGGCCGCTCGCCGACGCGATCGTGACGGCATCGCCCGATGTCACGGTTTCGACCAATCTCGGCCCCTGGGTCAACCGGCGCGGCCTGTTCGCCCGTCAGTCACTCACCGACACTTTCCGCAGCGAACGCATCGCCTCGGCGCAGAAATGGGAATTCGGCCCCTCCGGCCAGCACATCGAACTGGGCATCGCCGAGAACAATCTGTTCATCCTGCTGTCGGCACTTGGGCTGTCGCATTCGGTTTTCGGCAAACGGCTGCTGCCGATCGGCACGCTCTACGATCCGTTCATCCAGCGCGGTCTCGATGCGCTCAATTACGCCTGCTATCAGGATGCGCGCTTCCTGCTGGTCGCGACGCCATCCGGGGTCACATTGGCGCCGGAAGGCGGGGCGCATCAGTCGATCGCCACACCGTTGATCGGCATAGCGCAAGACGGGCTTGCGGCTTACGAGCCGGCCTTCGTCGACGAGTTGGGCGTCATCATGCGCTTTGCGCTGGATTATATGCAGCGCGACGGCGACGCCGTGCAGTCGGAGCGCACCTGGCTGCGCGACGAGACCGGCGGCTCGGTCTATCTGCGGCTCTCGACGCGCCCGGTCGAGCAGATCACGCGTAGCGTGACGCCCGTACTCGAGCAGGACATCATCGACGGGGGCTATTGGCTGCGGCGTCCGGGTCCGAATGCCGAAGTGATCGTCGCATACACTGGCGCCGTCGCGCCGGAGGCCATCGAGGCTATCGGCATGATGGCAGAGGACCGTCGCGATGTCGGTCTCCTGGCGGTGACCTCGGCCGATCGCTTGAACGCAGGCTGGACAGCGGCAAGTCGCGCGCGCGAACGCGGCCTCGTCCACGCCAGGAGTCATATCGAAAGGCTGTTTGCCGATCTGCCTGCGCATTGCGCGATCGTCTCCGTCACCGACGGTCATCCGGCGGTACTCGGCTGGCTGGGCTCGGTGTACGGCCACCGTACGCGCAGTCTCGGCGTCGAGCACTTTGGCCAGTCAGGGACGATCGGCGACCTTTACCGCCATTTCGGCATCGACGCCAATTCCATAGCGACAGCGGCCGAGCGGATTGCCGGTGGCCGCCCCATCCGGTATCTGCGCGCGCTGGATTGATGCTGGCGACATTCTGTGGCCGAGGCCTGATCGTGGATCCGAAGTCATGCCACTCGCTGCTCGGGTAACGCAATATCTGAACGGCGCGCCTCGGTCGCACCGGGCTAGTGCTGAAGCCCGGTGATCATGGCGACGATCTCGTTCTTGTCGGTCTCTCTGGTCTTGCGCACGCCGATCTGTTTGCCACGTCGCAGAACACAGATCCGATCTGAGAGCCTGAACACCTGGTCGAGGCTGTGGCTGATGATCAGCACGCCGATATTCCGCTGCTTCAGCGACAGAACAATCGTCTCGACCTTGGCGGTCTCGGCAACGCCGAGCGCGGCGGTTGGCTCGTCGAGCAGGATCAGCTTGCTTGCCCAGTGCGTGGCGCGCGCAATCGCCACGCCCTGGCGCTGGCCGCCCGAGAGATCGCGGATGGTGGCGTGAGCCGATGGGATGCGAACGTCGAGATCCTTCACCAGCTTTTCGGTGTCGTCGATCATCCGGCGTCGGTCGAGCAGGCCGAAGCGGTTCACCGGCTCGCGGCCAAGAAACATGTTCATGTAGACGGTCTGCTGATCGGCGAGCGCCAAGTCCTGATAGACCACCTCAATTCCGTGGGCGCGCGCCATGGTGGCGCTCGACATTGCCACCGCCTGCCCCTCGATGATGATCGTCCCGGATGTCGGAGCATGCACCCCCGTCACGATCTTGACCAGCGTCGACTTGCCGGCACCGTTATCGCCGACCAACGCCACTATCTCGCCGGGATAGAGCTCGAGCGAGAAATTTTCGATGGCGGTGAGGCCACCGAAATTCTTGCGGATGTCGCGCAGCTGCAAAACAGGGGGCGTGCCGGTCGTGGTCGCGTTCATCACTTGCTCCTAGACAGGCCAGGCAGCGGTTTCGCCAAAACCGTTTTCGATCGTTTCGACTTGGGGCGCCCCCTTTGAGACACCGGAGATGCCGACCACGTAGGCGCGGGTCACGAACGCCTGCCCGCGAAAGCCGAACACCGCCGTGTCGCCGGAGCGTGGCGCATTGGCGCCGCTAGCGTCAATCATTGCGTAATAGTCGATTGCCGCAGGCGGCGGCACCTCGACGCTTCTGAGCGCGGCGGCGGCCGTGGTGGGTTCTGCGGACACGATTGCCTTCACCTCATAGTCCGGAAAGATCGGATCGATATAGAAGCCGCCACCCAGGCAGTAGGCTTTGCCGCCAGACAAATGCGAGACCTCGGTCAAATACAGAACGGCAGGGAGCTCCGCCAGATCTTCCATGACGTGCAGCGCAGTGGTGCCGGCCAAGCCATTGCCCGGTTCACATTGCGTGGCGCCGGCTTCGGCCAGCGCGCCAAGCAGGACACTCGACGTTGTGCCGGGCGCGTTCACCTCTATGTCGCTGCGGCCGGACTTGGCGAGCGCTTCGGCAGCTCTGCCCAGTGTCGCCAGATTGTGTGTCGGCAGGACCGTTCGCGTGGTCTGGTCGAACAACAGCGCCGGGAAGGTGGTGATGCCAGCGAACCGTGCGCCGTCGAGACCATCCAATTTTTCGGCGACCGCGGCGATATCAGCCGCCTCAAAACCACCTTCGTGGCCGCGGTAGAAAACGTCACCATCGGCGCGGATGCGGGCAAGCAGGTTTTGCGTGTACCCGGCGAGCCTTGCGCCGGCAGCGGCTTCTTCAGCCTTGGTGTCGTTGAAGACGGTCCAATAGTCCGGCCTGAACGTTTTGGCCGCCGCATTGGCCTCGTGCCTTGCGATCTGCTGCAGGTGGCCAAGATGACCGAGCCTCAGGCCTGCTCTGTGCGTTGCCCGCGCGCAGGCCATGTCGACGGCGACGGCCTGATCGATGCCGCCACGCTTGAGCGCATGGCAGAACGAACTGGCGCGGCCGACCTGCTTGGTCATGGCGAAAATCTTCAGGCCGAACCGGTCGGCCTCGCGCTTCAGGACCCGGGCATTGCTTTCGACGGCATCGAGGTCGAGCACATAGGAATTAGCCGGCAGCTTTCCTTCCTGGTGAAGGCGCATGGCGCTTTCTATAAAGCTCGGATTGCGGCGCCGCAGAACATCGAGGAACATGACAAAACTCCTTCAACGGGACTTTTCGCGCAGCGATACGGCGACGGCCGCAAGAATGATCAAGCCGCGCACGATCATCTGGTCGGAGACGGACAGGCCCATCAGGATGAGGCCGTTGTTCAGCATGCCCATCATCAGCGAGCCCACCAGCGCACCGACAATCGATCCCTTGCCGCCGTTAAGCAGGGTTCCGCCGACAATGACGGCCGCTATCACCGTCATAAGGTCGGTTTCGCCGAGCGTGTATTTCGCAGCCTGCAGCCGGCCGGCATAGAGCAGCCCGGCAAGGCCGGCGAGCCCGCCGCTTGTGGTCAGAACGGCAAGCCTTATCTGCGCCACGCTGATGCCGGAAACACTGGCGGCACGGCTGTTGTCGCCGGTGGCCAGCACATGGGCGCCGAAGCGCGTCTCGCGAAAGATGAGATGCGCGATCGCAACGGCAATTACCGTCCACCAGATCAAAGACGGAACACCCAGCAAAGAACCCGAGCCGAAGAAACCGGTGAAAGCGTCGTTGGTGACCGGGATCGACCGCAAATCGGTCATCGAGCGAGATACGCCGGCAAACAGCCCGAGCGTCGCCAGCGTTACCAGGAATGAAGGCAACTTGACGTAAGCCACGAGGGCGCCGTTGAGCAGGCCGATCAGCAGGCCGGCGCCGAGGCCGGCCAGCACCCCAGCCAACAAGCCGTAGACGTTTATCGCCACCGCGGCGGCAAGGGCTGCCACGGCAACGATCGAACCTATCGAAAGATCAATTTCGCCCGCCGACATGACAAAGACAAGGCCGATCGCCATGATCGTCACGGGTGCCGTCTGCAGCACGATGTTGGACAGGTTGCGGACCGTCAGAAAACCGCTGTCCTTCAGTACGATCGCGAAGAACAGAAAGATCGCCAGAAATCCGAGATAGACGACATATTGCTGCAGGTTGAAGCGGCTGACCAAGCTCGCTGCCCGGCCGGGGCTGGTGTTGACACTCGACATTCTCACTTCCTCCGGCGGGGCGCCATTGTCCGCCGCTATTTCATGGCGGCCGCGATGGTCGCGGGCACGTCCTTGTTGAGGGACCGCTTCCACCCGTCCTTGACAGTGTCCTTGGTGACGGCGAGGGAATCGACCACGATGAACGGCGCGGCCTTCTTGCCGATCAACGAGGCGGCCGTGGCGCGCGCCAGCGTCACGCCGATGTCGTAGGCTTCGTCTGCGATGAGTGCGGCAACGTTGCCGCCTTTCACCATGTCCAGTGCCGCCGGTTCGTTCAGGTCGAGCGTGACGATCTTGGTGTGGCTGTTGCCGGCCGCCCGCAATGTGGACAGCACGCTAAGCGCCGGCTCAGCCCAGGTGACATAGATACCGTCGAGGTCCGGGTGCTGTGTGATCATCGCCTGCGCGATTTCCTCGCTGCGCGCGGGGTCGGCCATTCCGGCCTCGGCCACGATCTTCATGTCGGGATAGTCCTGCTCGATCGTGTGCTTGAATGCTCCGTCACGCTGGTTGGTGACGTAGAAATCGGCATCGTGAAAGATGTAGCCGACCTTGCCCTGCTTGCCGAGCGCGTCGGCCATTGCGATCCCGGCCTTGTTGCCCATCTGGAAAAGATCGTCCGAAACGATGGTCACATAGTCCTTGTCGTGAACGTAGCCTGCCGGGGAATTGTCGACGAATCCCAATTTCACGCCGGCCTGGCGCGCAGGATCATATACGGTGGCCGCACTTGCGGGATCGACCGGTAGGGACAGTATAATAGAGGGCCTTTTGGCGAGTACTGTCTCGACGTCGGATTTCTGACGGGCCGCATCAAAGCCGGCGTCAGTCTGAGCGACGACCGTGATGCCGAGCCGCTTCAACTCGTCTTGGGCGCCGCTGTTCACCGCGTTGGTGTATTCGCTCATCTCATGCCAGACCAGCGCGGCGGTGTATTTGCCGTCCTTGATCTGCTGCTCCTCAGCTGGTGTGAGCACGACGCTCTTTGCCGGCGTCGGCTTTTCCCCGTTCGGTCCCGTGGTGGTGCCCTCGGCTGCGAAGGCGTTGGCGGCGACGAGTGCTACCAGTGCCGACAACATTCCAATTGCTATGCGCATGTCAGTTCCCCTTGTTTTTATGATGTCGGCGGCCCTGATTGGCCGCCGGGCATTGCCCTGTCATTTGGCCGCGTCGAGCACCGATTGCGGCGCGTCGCGGTTCAACGAATCCTTCCAGCCCTGCGCAACGTTCTGCTTGGTCACGGTAAGCGCCGGGGCAACGACGAAGGCCGGGGTCTCCTGGCCGAGCAGCGCCTTGACGCCGACAGCGGCCATGGCGCGACCGAGCTCATAGGCCTTGTCGGCCACCAGTGCGGTCACATTGCCGCCCTTGACCATATCGAGCGCCACCGGTTCGGCGAGGTCGAGCGTGACAATCTTGGTCTTGGTGTTTCCGCTTGCCCGCAAGGCCGACAGCACGCCGTCGGCCGGTTCGGCCCAGGTGACGTAGATGCCGTCAAGACCGGGATGCTGCACGAGCATCGCGCTGGCCAGCTCTTCTGCTCGCGCCGGATCGGAGATACCCTGCTCGGCGACGATCTTGATACCGCGATAATCCTTCTCGATCGTTGTCTTGAAAGCCTGGTCGCGCTGGTTCGTCACATAGTAACTGGCGTCATGGAAGATGTAGCCGACCTTGCCTTTGCCATCGAGCGCCTTGGCCAGTGCATCGGCCGCCTGCTTGCCCATCTGGAACAGGTCGTCAGTGACGATGGCGGCATAGTCGGCTCCGTGCTTGTAGCCTTTCGGCAGATTGGAAAGGAATACCAGCTTGGTGCCGTCGGTGAGCGCCTGACGGAACGCCTCGGCCGAAGTGACCGGATCAAGGGGCAGTGACAGGATGACGTTTGGCTTCGCCGCGAGCGCGGTTTCGATGTCGCTGCGCTGGCGCGCGGCGTCAAAGCCCGCGTCGGTGGTGGCGACGATTTGAATGCCGGCACGGGCAAATTCATCCTTGGCACCGGCCGTGACCGCATTGGTGAAGTCGGAGGAGGTGTGCCACAGCAGTGCGGCCTTGTAGCCCTTCTCCTTTACTGCGGCCAGGTCTGCATCCGACAATCTAACCTCGGCGCTGGGTGTCGCCGTCTCGCCGCTCGGTCCAACTGTCTGTGCGCCGGCTCCACCGGCCACCAGCATCAGGCTGCCTGCAAGTGCTGTAGCAACAAGTCTGTCTATCAGCATGGTCTTTCTCCCATTTTCGCTCTCAGTTGTCCTTCATTCCGTAACGCCGCAATACTCCACCATGAACCGGGCGAAGCCTACGACGCCGGCCAGATATTCCTCGACATCGACGTGTTCGTCGAAGGTGTGGCAGTTGCGAATGTCGCCTGGCGCGCAGTACACGGCGGGGATGCCGAGCCGGTTGGTGAAAAATGATGACTCTGACCAGAATGGCGCGCCTTCGATGGCGCCGCGACCAGCCATCGATCGGGCCATGGCGGCAGCAAGAGCGCCGACCTCCGGCCTGTCAGGTGCAATCTCGGCGGCGTTACCCCCGAGCGGATGATCGCGACCGGCCGGATAGGCGAACGCCAACATGATTTCAGGATCGGCGATGGCGCCGCGCACCACTGCCTCGATTTCGGCGGCGGCCTCGTCCAGCGACTCGCCGGGTAACAGCTTGCGGATCAGCGACAACGTGCAGCGTTCGGGCACCGCGATGTAGCCGCCGCCCGCAAGGCCGGTGATCAGCAGGAAGCCACGCCCAATCAGCGGGTGCTCGGCTCTTGTTGCAACATCTTCCGAATGCTTCCACAGCGCGCTCATGACGGCGTGGCTTGCTCGCAAGGCATCCTTGCCGAGTTCGGGTACGCCGAAATAGGCTGATCGTCCAGTGATGGTGATGTCGGTAATGAAGAAGCCAATTTGGGCCGGATAAACCGAAAGGCGGGTAGGCTCCACATAGACGACGAAATCGGGCGCCACGACTTCGCCTCTCTCGATGCGGTCGACGAAGTCCTTGATGCCGGCGGAGACGCCGGTTCCAGGCTGGCCGCTCTCCTCGTCGCCGACGAAGGCAAAGGCAACGTCGCTGGCCAGTTGGATGTCGGCTGTGTCGAGCAGAGAGAGTGCCGACAGCGCGGAGCAGATGCCGGCCTTGAGGTCGCCGGCGCCGCGGCCCCAGATCTGCCCGTCGATCATTGGCGCGGCAAACGGATCCTGCTTGGCGGTGCCAGCCCAGTGCTCGCGCCAGCCGTCGACATGGACCGTATCGGTATGGCCGATGAAGAGCAGCCGCTTGCCGGCGCCGGCACCTTTGCGCTCACCCCAGACGTTGGGCCGGCCGGGCGCGAATTCCGCGCGCCGAATTCCGCTCAAGCCAAGCACGCGCATCCGGTCTTCAAGGAAGGCGACAAAGTTTTCTTCGTGACCGGTTATGCTTTCGCGGCCGATTGCCCCCTGCAGAAGCTCAACCGCTGCGTCGCAATCGAGGGCCGCGCGCAAGCGAGTGGTGATGTCCTTTGAGACAATCATAGCGTGGCCTCGCGCAGCACGGCCGAACTGGCTGGGGGAAGCGAAATGCGTCCGTCGGGCGCGTCGACGCCGAACAGTGTGTTGTGCAACTGGCCGAGCCCGATCGCGGCAGCGCCGATGAGCGCTGCCCGCGACCCGAGTTCGCTGGCCTCAACGGCGATAGGGTAGGGGAAGCAGCGCGGCAGCAGGTCCCTAACGCGCAACAGGATTTCCGGCCGCAACCCGATCGAGCCGCCCAGGACGACCTTTTGCGGATTGGCAATTGCCGCTATGGCCACAATGCCTTGTGCGAGGTAGCGCGCGGTTTCGTCGAGTACCGTTGCGGCATGCCTGTCTCCAGCCGATGCACAGTGGAAAATCGTCGGCACGTTGACGATGTTGCCCGTCAGCATTGCGTAGCGTTCAACCATGGCGTTGGTTGCGACCACGCGCTCGAAAGCGCCGGCGCGCAACGATGTCGGCGCGAAAGGATCGGCGCCAATCGGCAAAAAGCCCATCTCGCCGGCTGCATTGCTGGCGCCCCGCACCAGATTGCCTCCAACCATGAGGCCGCTGCCGATACCAGTACCCAGCGCTATGAAGGCGAGATTGTCGATACCGCGGCCGCACCCCTGCCAGTTCTCGCCGAGCACCGCCAGATTGACATCGTTCTCGATCATCACATGAAACCCGAATGCCTGCTCGAAAGCGCGAACGACATTCATCGTGCCAAAGCCGGCAATATTCGGGGCAAGCAGGACGCGGCCCGTCTTCTTGTCGGGTGCACCGGGAACACCAATCACCGCCAGCCTTATCTTTGTGCGCGAGATTCGGTGCCTCTCGGCCGCCTGAAGCGCTAGATCCACGATCTGGTCGACGATGAACTGTCCGCCCCGAGGATCGGTCGGCGCCGTTTCCTCCGCGAATATCTGGCAGGCAAGATCGGTGAGCGCGACCCGGACTTTGGCGCCGCCGAGGTCGACGGCCGCGATGTAGGCCGCGTCAAATACGAGTTCGTAAGTGACAGCCGTGCGTCCGACATGTCCGCTCGTGCGCCCTGTCTCCTGCACCCAGCCTTCCTGCTCGAGCGTCCTGACGATCTCGGAGATTGTCTGCTTGGACAAGCCGGTCTGCTTTGCGATCGAAGCGCGCGAGATCGGCCCACCTTGCACGATCGCCTCCATGACGGAGCGCTGGGAGAACTGACGAGAAATGCGCGGCAGGTCGTTCAACAGCAGCTCCGATTAATTCGTTCTATGACCGAACTTAATAGTCATTTTCGACGGCCGTCAACTGGCCGCTCAGGCTCTTCATCGGCGGGCCGCCGACGCATATGCGAGGCCACGGGGCCATGCAGGAGGTAGATAGTCACCGCACCAATTGCGGCAGCTTATCTTTGGTGATTTCGACCAAGGCTCTTACCGCCTCTTGTTTTGCAGCTTCGAGGTCTGGCAGATCGGTGCCTTTGACGTCGGGGAAGACTTGCCCGGTATCGGTGAAGTCGAAGAAAAAGCGAGGCATCCCTACAAACACAATAAACGCAGGAAAGGTTCATCTTGCTTCACGATTGGCTATGCAGCCGGCGCCCCGCCGCTCTAATGCACGCAGCCGCTAACGACCGTGGACTGACCTCCGATGATGTCCGCGACATTTGGTTAAAAACGTACGCGGCCAGACTCATCGCCCTGATCCGCCTAGAGTTACTTCCGAAAGGAACGCTCTCATGCTGCCATTGCCCCACGCCGTCGATCCAAAGGTAGTTGCTGAGATCAATAGTTTGCTAGACGATCACACGGGGGCGGTGCCAGTGCCCGTTCACAAACTGGCGGCGGTTGTCCGGCTGCGCCTCAAAAGCCATCTTTCCATCGCGACTATCGAGGAGCTGATCGTGGACGAAGCCGAGTGTCGCCACCTGCCCATGCTGTTCGAACTGCCGGGAACGGAAGCGGCTGTAGTTTCAACTGCTCTGAGTCGCGCGACTTGAAGGTTAGGGTTTGGGCATTCGGCTCTGGCAGGAGAGCCCACCGCGCGTCCGCCCCAATGGTGACAGCCTATGACCAGCAGCAGCTCAACTAGTGGTACTGCCTATCCTGGCGACCTGATTCTGTTGAAGCAGGTCTTTGATCGTGTATGCGCCGAGCAAGGCATTCCAGTAGGAAGCGAGCAGGCGGAGCGCCTGAGCGTGAGCGCAATGGCACTCTTCTCGGACGGCGAGTTCGACGAGGCCGTTCTCTATGAACACCTTCGGTTTGTTGCCCGCTCCCTGCCGAGAAGGGACCGAGCATGACCTACCATGATTCGGATGGTCGGCGGGTTCGTGCCGCCCTACTTACCCCTCATGGCAACCCATTGGTTCGTCCCTCCGGTGTTCGTGAAGACTGAAACCGGCGACAGGCATGGCTGCGACAATGCGAGGGCAGCCCTTGAGCAGCTCAAGAGGTGGACCCGCAGAGGACCTCGCTGGCATAAGGCGGTGACCCTCTGCCTGTCAGATCTAGAGGGCGATCCGATTGACCCTCAGGTGGTACGAAAGGCCTTCGAGGCTGCCGCCAAGGAAGCCAAGATGTATCTCTCCCCATAGGAGGAGGAGAAGTTTCTCCCAAAGATTCAGTCCTTTATTTCGTACGATTCGAACATTGATTTGTTCGAGAGGTGACCTAAGTGGCCGCTTGGGTTCTCGCTGAGGTGGGAGGCCTCGTATGAACGTTTGCACGGACTGTCGACCCGACACGGTGACGGCCAAACACCTTGTTCACGAGCTAATCCTACAAGTCCCTCGCGGCCAAATCATCTCCATAAAAGACACTATCGCAGCAGTGCGCCGAGATGGGCCACATCTGGCGGAAACTGACTGCGAGCTGGTGGAGCTTATTGTCAATGTTGCCCCAGCCTTTGGCCTGTTTGTCGGGTTCGATCTTCGCGAATAGCCGCATGGCAACCCATTGGTTCAACCGTCTATGGGATCGAGAGGGGCGCGGGGAACTTCGCGCGCGCACCCACCAAATTATTCGCATCCCCTCCGGAACCCTTTCGCAACGAAAGTGTTTCAGACCGAATGTGGGAACGACGTTATGCCGGCACGACCAACAGCAGCGACAGCCTTTCAACGGCTGATCAGCTCAGAAGATAATCGTCAGCTGCTCCGCAACAGGCTTGGTCTCGAAGTCGACGAGAAACTGCCGGCGTCCCTTGCTGCATTGTTGCAGGAGCTTGAGCGGCGAGAGCAGGTCGAGGCTGATTGGAGCGCCACCACTTTGGCAGCGCGGGCTTCTATGGCCTTCGACGAACCAGAAGGAACCTTCAGTGACCCTTATGGCCATGCTGCGTAGGGGACGTGCCTTCCGGGGGATGATCAGTTCGGAAGGCTACTGCCGGAAGCTGCGCAGGCTCCTAAGGTTTGTGGGCGAACCAACTCTGACACCGACGCTTGCCGCACTGGCGCGGGAGCTTTCAGAAGAGTTTGAGCTGCGGAAGCAAGAATCGGCCGACGAAATTCCTCGCCCTACAACCCATTGGTTCTCCCCTCCGGTCCTCAAGACCGAGCGTCCCGGGATCATCCACCACGTCAACAACGCCGAGACGGCCGGCGAGGAGCTGACGAAGTGGACGAAGCGTGGCCCTTGGTGACCTCGCGGTGCGCGTTTGTATGGCCGCGATATTCGACGAGAGGGAACCTGAGGAGGCTCGTAAGGCATTCCTGGCTGCTGCCGAGGTGGAGGGGACGTTACGGTCGCCTCTGATTAGAGCTGGTGATTGGAAAGTTTATCAAAACTCGCGACCGGAAGCTGGTTACTGAGGAAGTCCCCTCTAATTTCCGCCCGTGGCAACCCATTGGTTCTCCCCTCCGGTGTACGTCAACACCGACGTTGGGCCACCTACGGGTGCGACAATGTCGAGGGTGCCGCCGAGGAACTTATGAAGTGGACCAAGACGGGACCTAAGTGGAGGAAGGCTGTGCAAGCGTAGAAGCCCTTCAGGACCGTGTGGAAGAGGTCCGTCAGGCTTTCGAGGCTGCTGCCAAGGAGGAGGGGTGTTACGCTCCTCTGGTTAGGTCTCCTGTGTCCCTGTGCCCCTCGACTACACCCTGAGGAGAATTTCAGGGGAGCGTTGGGATACCGGCCTAATCGTCACTCCATGTCGGGCACGTCGCCCCGAACCAAAGAGTGTCGTTGGCTCGCCGTATTCGCCCAGCGCCGGGTTAGCGCAACGCGACCCCGCAATGTCACGGTATGTTTCGTCCCCAGAGCTTTGGCGGTCCTTTATCGCTCGGTCTTAGGTCTGCTGCTCGGCTGGCCCATAGGCTGCGTGGAAGTCGCCGTTCTCATCGCGGGTCGAAGGTGGTGACAACAATTAGCTTGGGGCCTTCTGCTGAAGAAGGAAGCTGGCTTTCGGATTGGTGAAGCCTAGCAGAGGGCATGAAAGTTTCTCCGCAGGCGAAAGAAGCGCCGAATCGACTCAGAGCAAATGCGGGATCATTGTCCTCACGCATCAACTAGGTGGGGAGAAAAATGGCAAAAAACGAAACCACGACCACGGGCGTCGCAAGCGCGGCGTCCAAGATTCTTAGCAATCCCAAATCAACGAAAGCAGAAAAAAGCGTTGCTGCCTCAGCTTTAACTCAGGCGAAAGATAGGGGGCCGGGTCGCTCTAGCCGTGGGAAAAAGGCTAGCAATTGCATACAAAGGTAGGCTGGCAAGCGGGGCAATTGCCCCCGCCCAAAAATGCAACAGTTAGCCACTTTGCGTTGCCGGCCAGTATCTCTGAATTTTCAGCGATTGCCCCTGAATAATCTTAGCCTCTATACCCATGGATTGGTTAAGCGGCTAAACGCCGGCCTGACCTGATGCGTTATGATTGCCCATTGGAGAAACTGGGCGCCGCACCCAGCAGCCATGGCCTGCATGAAGGTGCTCGGCGGCGATAAGGCCCCGGAGATTGCCCGCGTGGCATTTCTCAGCGCCACCAAGGAAGCGAAAATCTTGAACGCCTGACATCTCCCGAACACACGTTCTCATCCTGGGCTGTGTTCGCGTGTCGGCGCGCCGATGCCTGGCGTCGTCTCGGCGCTCTCGGTCGCTGCCGTCCAAGCGGCGAAGGCCGGCGATCTGCTGTTTTCGATCGAAGCTTGAGATGGAACGGCGCTGCATGCCGAGCGCGACAGGACGATCGCCGAAGTCCAGATCAAGGCCGGCGACCAGATAATGCCAACGATCTGCTGATCGCATTCGGGTGAATGAGGGTGCTACACCTGAAGGGAAATTGGCCGCACACACCCATGTCGCAGGGGATGACCAGCAAAGTCGGCCTTGGAGTAATCTACGGTCAAATAATCGTTGTTTGCAATTGCGCAGGCCGAATTTTCCAAATAGGAACGCCGGAGATCAACACGGGAACGAATTTGATGGATGAAGTAATTGGGCAGCGAAGGGCTGATCTGCTAGGGATGACAGCAGATATCGTCGCAGCCTATGTCCAGAGCAACGCAACGCCCGTGGCGGATCTGCCGAATTTGATCGCCATTGTCAATTCTGCGTTGTCTGGCCTGGCTGAGCCGGTCGCTGCACCATCGCCAATACTGATGCCCGCGGTAAATCCTAAGAAGTCGATCTTTCCCGAATACATTATAAGCCTTGAGAACGGGCGCAAGTTCAAGTCGATGAAGCGCCACCTGGGCTTGCTTGGCATGACACCTGATGAGTACAGAGCCAAGTGGGGTTTGGCGTGGGACTATCCTATGGTCGCCCCCAGCTATGCGGCTCAGCGGTCTGCGCTTGCCAAAGCTGCCGGTCTCGGCCGCAAGGCGGTTGACAAAACGCCGCCAAAAAAAGCACCAGCAAAGCGCAAGGCCAAAGCCTGACAGTGCACGACGTTCGGGCCATGCCATCAGGTCTAGATGGTCTAGGTGGCCTGGCTGGGAATGAGCTGCCTGGCTTCGCGGTTCAGTAAGCGCCGCTCACGCGACAAGACAAGCTTCAGCACGGCTTGCGCTTCACGTCCTTGTATCCTGACGGGGCAGGAGAGGTCGATCAATGTGCGATCGACAAGTCGAGCCGATACATCGTCGCCATCGACACAGAATCGAATCGTATCGATAAAATCGCACTACATCGATAGGTCGCGCTCTGCCGATGCCACAAGCAACAAAGCCACTGAATCCAGCAGCGCTCCGTGCTTCAAGGGCATGCCCATACGGGTGCTGGGTAAGCCTAAATTTCTTCCGCGAGCAATATCCTGGCCTCCTTGGCAGCAGCGATGAACGCCTGGCGCGCTATCCTTGGTGGTTTTTCTCCACGGATTACGGCAAGGCATGCTTCGATTGCGGCGAGCCGCGACTTGCCCGCCGGCCTCGGCCAATCCCTCAGCAGAACTTCGGCCGCGTCGGATACGGACGCAACAACTCTGTCGCGATCGATCCGGCCGGGTTGAACGACGACGGGCTTTCTGAAACGTCTCGTACGCACGACAGCCTCCAAGAACAAGCTATGTTAGCTTCTGCAGATCCTTTGCGCCACATCAAACGTCGGCAAGTGGCAGAAGGCATGCGCTTGGCCAGAAGCTGCCGCCGCGATGGACGCTGCCCAGTGCTTCAGCATGTCGGGCTTGGCCCCGACTTTCGAGGAGCGCATCGCCAAGAGCGGCGTTACCCAATAAATGATCCACAAATACCCAGTGAAGGGGAGTTCGCCGAACACCGCGAAATGGAATCTCGGGCTGAATTTACTCCATATCCGGCACGTCGCCGCTGGTGAATAGCACGGTCGGCGGACCGTAGTCGCCAACGGCCGGGTCGGCGTCGCGGCTCCATGCTATTACGCCAACGTGCTTCCCTGCGAGCGCCTGACCGGTGCGAATGGCGCGTTCCTCGCTTTGCTGATCGGCCGGACCAAAGGCGGGAAACAGTTCGCCGTCCTCGCCTCGATCGAACGCCACGACGAGATTAGCTTGGGCTCCTTTTGACCGGGCAGAATATGATCAGACATGGCGGGAACCTATCACGAGGATTGAGTCGCGTTCGAGACTCGGGCGGTGTGCGTGCAAGGGCACCGTTTTAAGGAGCCTGTGCGCGTGGCACTCGTCAGGTCGCGGAACACTATCTACACTGTGGAGCGGGTTGCCGGGTGAAATTTGCTGCTCAATTTCGGCGACGAGACCTGACTGCCTTCAGCAGTTCGCTCTCGTCAGTGTGAGCATTTCGAAAAGTCGCCACTACCGTTTCCGCCAGGATTTCGCCCTGTTGGCTTAAAGGGTCGAGGTGTTCGTCTGCGCAAATTCGATCGAAAACGCGCTGGCAAATAGCTAAATCATGAGGACTAAGGCAGGTGCGATTGGTACGCAGGCGCTGCGGCATGTGCGACCCCTCAGGCCCGCTGCCCGTACAGAGCAGCGGGCCGCTACAGCTAGGCCGGAGGAGGAGAGTTCAGTCTCGCAAAAACGTTTGATGTAGAGTGCTTGTTCCCGGCTAACGAAGTTGGTAATTTTCGTACAGTGCGCCAGCTGGGCAAGGCAGCTTCCTCGATTGGCAGCACGCCGGCCGGGCAGGTGTCCTCGATGCCATGCGCACCAGAGCAGGGCGGCAAGGCCTTGCGGATTATCATCGGCATCCATGCTTTGATCTGCGTTCGCTAATCCGCCCCATCTCTACGTGACATCTTTTTGCGGCGAACAGGCGTCCAGTCGGTGATCGTGTCGGCATCCACGGTGATTAGCCCGCCAGCTTTCACCGTCACCTTTCGATTTTCCTCGTCGACGCGCGTGACCTCGCCGGTCAGCTGTAGCTCGTCACCTGGTTTGGATCTTTTAGGAGCAGGGACTGAATGCGGAAAACCATAGGACGGGATGCTGACACTAGCTCTTCCGTCGTCCAGCAGCTTCAGCACCGTCACGGTGATCGCCACCTCATCGCCGATATTGATGTCCGCAACTTCCCAAGCCATGCCCATGATTCTGGAGCGGCTTTGACGGCAGTCAAGGGATTGCTAATATGTGGAAAATGCCAACGCCGCCAGCGTGCACCTTGTTTCGGAACCGATTCGAACCAGCGATATTGATTAAAATCATACTGTGTGGAGTGCGGGCGCATGCTCACCGAGCCTGGCGTTGGTCGGCTGTCATGTATTGAGTTCCAAATGCCCACCCTGGTCGAGAAGCCGCCCAAGGGCCAAGGGTGGTTTCACGACATCAAATATGATGGGTATCGCACGCAGTTGATCATCCAACGGGGTAAGGTGCAGACCTGCACACGAAACGGCTTCGACTGGACTGACAGATACAGCCCAATCGTCCGGGCTGCGGCTGAATTGAACGCAAAGCGGGCAATCATCGACGGCGAAGCAACAGTGTTTGGCACCACGGGGCGTCCGGAGTTCTTCGCGCGACCCAATTATCCGATCACCCGGACCAATTTCTGAACCAAACGTTCCTGACTGTTGCGGCCTAGCACCGTGCCAATTTGTACGACTCGTACATGGCCTTGATGTCGCTCAGGCAGGGAGTAGAGTCCACTTCGGCGTGTGCCTGGGGAGGGCTGGATGAGCGTCGCGCAAAGGGTAGGTCCACTTCTAGAGCAAGCAATCAACGTACTCCTCAACAGGGCGGACCTTGGCGACACGGTCTCGATCAAAGTGGCGCTGCGCGAAGCTCGGGAGGCTGCGCCTTATTTGGTGGCCTCCGACGAAGAATTAACCGAGGCGATAGTCGAGGCAGCAACGGCCATGGGCCTCTACGTGGCTTTCGACGGTCGCGAGTAGCTGTCAGCCAACTCCAGTCACTGTGGCATCGCAACAAAGCGCGCCGTCCTGCGCCATTTTCAACAGTTAGAGGTAATCCGCAATTACCTTCGCAAGCTGCTAAATCTGCCTGTAGAACGGGAACTGGCTGAGCAAAGGTATTTGCTGGAGGAACTTGATAAGGTCGACAAGGAGTGACCGCATGGCCCTCCACTGGTTCAACCCTCCGGTCCCCGTCAAGACCGAGCGTCCCGGGATCATCCGCAACGTCAACAACGCCGAGGCAGCCGGCGAGGAGCTGATGAAGTGGACCAGGCGTGGCCCTTGCTGGGACCTCGCGGTGCGCGTTTGCATGGCCGTGATATTCGACGAGATGGAACCTGAGGAGGCTCGTAAGGCATTCCTGGCTGCTGCAAAAGAGGAGGGGATATTACTCCCCCCAACTAGCTAACTTGGATGCGGTGAAGGTTCTCTGGCCAGCACCGCCTTGGCGAAAGGAGCCCGCCGCCGCTGAGGGAGAGGCGACGGACCCCCCTACAGCGGCTGCACATCACGAAGAATCCGCTGCCACCTCTAAACCCGCGAGGGGCCTACATCGTTCCCCTACAACCTGGGTTGATCGGCAGGCTGGTTCCGCTTTAAGTTTCCTCTAGGTCTCGCCATTCGTTCTCCCCTCCTGTGTACGTCAGGTCCGACCACCCAAGTGTCCGCGTCGGGATCAGCCACGTCGAAGGTGCGGCCGAGGAACTCATGAAGTGGACTAACCGGGGTCCTCGGTGGGACCTTGCGGTACGAATCTGCACGGCCGCACTGGCCGATAACGTGTCACCTCAAATGGCTGCTAAGGCGTTCCTGGCTGCTGCAAAAGAGGAGGGGACGTTACTCCCCCCAATGGCAACCAGCGGACTGTTCTAACCAGGAGGCCCGTCGCCCATGAGAAAAACGACGGACGCCCAACAGCGGCTGCACATCCAAGAGAAGAACCGACCGCTGCAAGTTCTAAACCCGCGAGGGCCTACATCGTTCCGTATAACCTGCGTTGGTCGGCAGGCCTGTGCCGCTCTAAATTTCCTGTATGGCTCTCCATTGGTTCAACCCTCCGTCTACGTCAGGACCGACAGACCTGGCATCCGGTACGGGGTTAGCCATGTCGAGGGTGCCGCCGAGGAAAGCGGAGTGAATGCCGGCGCTGGTGCTAACATAGGCGGCAGCAGGGGCATTAGCGCCGGTGCCGGCGCTAATATCGGCGGCAGGAGTGGTGTCACCGCCGGCGCCGGCGCAAATGTAGGTGGCGCGGTCGGCGTTACAGCGGACGCAGGCGTCAATGTGGGAGGCACGGGTGGCGTCGGCGTGGGCGTCGGTGTCGGCGTTGGTGGCGGGACCGTTCCCGGCACCCCTGGCACTCCCGGAAGGCCAGGAACACCCGGAACGCCAGGGGTGCCGGGCACCCCGCCGAGCGTTGTTGCTCAGCTGTCCAGCAGCCAGCTGATTCGCATGAAGAAGCGCTGCGCCGACGTGCTCAGCAGCGAAGGGACGTATGACAGTGATCTGCGTCAGCTTTGCATGCTGATAGCGCGCCGCTGAGGAGAGTGCGGCGTTAACGGGAGCGTCGAATCGGCCGTGAGGCTTTGACCACACTCTCCTGGCCTCGCGGCCGGCCCGTCACTCGCAAGGTGGCGGGCTTCTCTGCGTGAGGGTCACTGCGCTGAGCGGCTGCTGAGTACGGGCAGTGCCGACACTTCGGTGTAATTTACTCTTAAGCCTGGTCCGGTCAGAAACGGCATGGACGAGATTTTTGAGAAGCTTCTGCATCTCTACGACAGCACGCCGGTATTGGCTGCGGCGTACGACGGCTTCGATCGTCTGCGCTACGCAAATCAAGCCTTTTCGTTCAGCTTTCTTCCTCGACGCCCAGGAGACGCCGCTTTGGTCCGATCTTATGCGCCGCAATTTGAGACTGGCAGAGGAACGGTCATTCGCGCAGGCGATTTCGATGCCTGGCTGATTTCTATACAGTCGCGGCGGGGCAAGATGGGTCGCCATTGCGCCATTGTGGCCACGCACCCAAAACAATGTTGCGCCTCGCAGCCAAATCCCCGCTAAGATTATCTGGACGAGCTCCTAATGCGCGCCCTTAACCCGCATCTTGAGGCCGTAAACACTTCCGGTCGCAGTGATAAAGAGCAGATCGTTATCTTTGCCACCAAAGGTCACGTTTGTCGTCGTCTCTGGTACGTCGATTTGTTCGATCTTGTTTCCCGTTTGATCGAATACAGCCACGCCAATCTGGGTGAGATAGACGTTGCCTTTCGAATCGATCGTCATGCCGTCAGAACCTAGCTTGCAGAAGAGGCGTTTGTTCGTGAGCTCGCCATCGGGCTGGATATCGTAGGCGTAAGTCCTACTCGCGCCGTAGTCCGCCACGTAAAGCAACTTGCCGTCGGGCGTGCCAATGATGCCGTTGGGTTTCTTCAGGTCGGTCGTGACACGCCTGACGGTCTTGCGGTCGGGCGTCACGAAGTAGACGTGTTGGCCGTCTACCCGCGTGCTGGAGTCTCGAGATGAATAGAAATCAGGGTCGGTAAAATAGATACCGCCGTCCGGACGAATCCACAGGTCATTCGGGCCGTTGAAGAGCTTGCCGTCGAAGTTCGTCACCAGCACCGTAACCTTCTTGTCGGGCGCAATGGACCACAGTTCGCCCTTATCGGGGGCAACGGCGATGAGATTGCCGACCTTGTCGAAGTAAGTTCCATTCGCGCGTCCCGCTGGCTTGAGCCAGTCGGAGAATTTCCCGTCTACCGCGCTCCACTTAACGATCCGATCGTTCGGGTCGTCGGTGAAGAACACGTTGCCATCAACATCCGCCGCCGGGCCTTCGGTGAATCCATAACCTTCGGCCAACTTTTCTAGCTTTGCGCCAGGCGCCACGATGGGCGACTCCGCTGCAATAGTGGACTTGCTTGCAAGGAACATAATGATGACAAGTACAAAAGTGCGGCCGAGTGCTTTCATGAGCTGGATGTTGGTCAAAAACCGAAAGTCATCAGCGGCCTTGCCGGCCAGCAGTTTTGCCATTTTGTGATTTCCTCCCAATAAACCGGCGTTCCAACCCAGTGGCGCCAATGATAATTGACGACGTCCACCGGTTGTTCGGCGTAAAAATCATTATCGCGCTTACTCAAGCCTTCGGCAACACTGGCTCAGCCCGGTGCCGCTCCGTGTCTGGCGTATCGTCATACTCCTCTGATCCGCCCTCGTCCCAGCAGTCCTCGCGATCCTTGACGCGCTTCAGGACAATGGTCTCGCCGTGCGGGTGTTCGTCGAGGTACTCGATTCCGACCCCATGCTCAGCCATTCGATCACAAGCCGGGGACCGGGCCGGATGACCGTCGCCCTTGCAGCCCCTTCCACCGGCGCATCGATCTGCTGAGCCATCTTTGGCTTCAAAAATCTTGCTGTACGCGCGTGGCCGATAGCGGCTCTTTGTGCCGAGAACACGGTTGGAGCGCGTTACATAGATGTCGCCAAGATGCTCGGCGAGATGATGGTGCATGACGTCCGACAGCACGGCGTCAACGGACAGGTCGAACGTTTGCTGATCCCGATCGCGGCGCTTGTTCGTCCTGAGCCCGAAATGGGTCTCGCTGTTTAGGAGCAGCCCGATGTCTTCTTGGATGATACCCTTGGAGTACTCCGATGCGGCGAACCGATAGGCGTTGAAGGGACTGTCGCCCTCTTCCTCTTCATCATCGAGCTCAACCACCGTCGGCGTAGTCTCGTCCATCTGCAAAACTTCTGGCCTTCAAAATAGCCACCTCGCATACGAGGGCAGATGAACAGCGAGGCAAGGTGTCGCGGCAGCTCTCCTCGCTACGCTGCCCTGTCCCGCTTTGCCAACTCGGTCAGCATGGCTGCACCCGGAGCCCAAGAAACTCGGCCTGCCAGCTGTCCGCCTGGAGAATGTGCGTGTGCGCGCCGCGATGTCGGCACAGCGCAACAAGACCGACAAGGCGGATGCTCAAGGCATCGTCCACATCGTGCGCACCGGCTGATTCCGCCAAGCCTGCATCAATTCGGAAAGCTGCTACTGAACGCGGCTTTTGCTGATGGAAGGGACAAAGAGAATAACATTGGGCCGCCGTTCGGTCTCTCAGTGCGCCCATTGCCAATGCCAGCCGCCGGTCCCACGAGGAGGATCGCAGCCATATCCGCCAGCAGCCGGCTGTCGATCACAGGCCATCGGTGTGAATACGTTGGACTGGACCGACGAGTGAGGCTCACGAAGTCATGCTTGCGGCTTCAGCAAATTGGACCGCCTCGGCCGACTACCTCTGATGCCGAGGGGGGAGGCTGCATTCCGGCTTGGCCGGAGCATGTTGCCATTCACTCACTCATATTCTGAAGCGCGTCGTGCTTGACGATTTCCACGCAGCGCAGGCTAGCCAAGCGGATGACGCCTTTCTCCTTCAGCCTGGTGAAAACCCGCGAGACCGTCTCGATGGTAAGGCCGAGGTAGTCGCCGATATCCATGCGCGACATCGGCAATTCGACCTGCGGCAATCCCCCTTGCCGTTCGGCCATATCAACCAGGAACGCGGCGACGCGTTCAATGGCGTTCTGGCGACCTAGGACCAGCAGGTGCCCCTGCGCCCGTGTCAGGCCTTTGAGCGCCAATGGCAGCAGCAGCTGCGACACGTCAGCTCCGGCGGCAAAACGGAAGACGCGGATGCCGGTGGCATTGATCGCTTCTGCGAAGAAATGATGCGTTGTGCCGCCTTCGAAGCCGAATGTCTCTCCAGCCAGATGAAAGGCACTTATCTGCCGGCGCCCGTCAGCAAGCAGGCGGTAGATGCGCACAGCGCCAAACTCGACCTGATAGAAGGCCCCGGCCTTTTCGCCCTGGGCATAGACTTCCGCACCGGCGGGAAAGAAGCTGAGCGGCTGCAGCAGCGCGAGTTGGAGTGCCTCCCGCGGGCTCGGCTGGGGCGACCGCGACCGCGCTGCGATTTGGGAGGTTGTGTAAGCGTGCATGGCTGTTTTCCCGGTTGATCCGTGTCACAGCAATCGCGCGAATCCTTGTGTCACGAAATTCGGTTATGTCCCTACGGGGAAGTACCTATACCACTGCTTGGGCCGGCCCAGCCGTCCCTTTCGGTGATCGAGGCGGTCGTTCTGCTATTCACTTGCCTCGCGGCCCGACACCTGCTCGACGAGGATGCGAAAAAACACATGCGGCGTGCTGTCCGACACAGGGGGCATAACCGGCTTGAGCGCTCCAGGCTCCCACCAGTCGGAGTGCTTGCTCAGCACTGACCATGCATGGTCACGCTCGAGCTTGTGGCCGTCCCGGTCCGGCAGTTCCTCATAGCGGCCATCGACAACAACACTTCGCCATCCTCGCCCTTGGCCGCGCTCGTCGACCTGGACGGATACAAGCGGATTGGCTTGCATCCATTCGATCTTCTTGCCCGGCATGGAAAATGCATAGAGGTGATTGTCCGCATGCGCGTAGTACAGGGGCACGACGTAGGGCTGCCCATTCTTTGCGCATGCGAGCCGGCCGACACGGTTGGCCGTCAGCAATCTCGTACATTCCAAGGGAGAAAGTGTGCGGATCAGCATCGATGCAGTCTCCTATTTCTCGCGGCCATCCCAAGGGTTGGTTGCCTTGCCGCTTTGAATCATGACCATCCTGGTGCTTTCGAGCTCATGTCGGCAAAGCGCACATTCGCGCATTTGGCAATTGCGGAAAATGATTCAGATCAAGGCGCAGTCAGGCGCTTCTGGGATCATGAGGAGATGTGGAAACCAATCCTCACCGCTCCGTTTGGGCGCAACCTCAAACTCGCCGTCTTCGACGAGGATGGCGAGCATGCGCTCGTGTTTCCCTGCATGAAGGAGCGGGAAGGTTGGACGAACGCCTTAACTGGCACATGGGTCGACATCCGCCCGACCCACTGGCGCGACTGGGAGTCTCACAATATGCCGGCACTCGACGGCAATCCCTTTGGCGACCATCCCTAGCCTACGGCTTGGATTCAACGATCAATGCCATGCGTACGAGGTGCGACAGGCTGCTCGCGCTCATCTTGCTCATGACATTGGCACGGTGGATTTCGACCGTACGTGGACTGATCCCGAGATCATAGGCGATGGTCTTGTTCGGCAGACCTGATACAAGCCCATCCAGCACCTGCCGCTCTCGCTCTGACAAAGTTGACAGACGACCAAGGATTTCCGCGGATTGTGGGTGTGCTGTATTTGCGTGATTACGATTATCCAATGCGGAGCGGATCGCACTTATCAGGATATCGTCGTCGGAAGGTTTTTCGATGAAATCGGTCGCCCCCTCCTTCATCGCCTGAACGGCGAGCGCCACATCGGCATGGCCCGTCATGACAATGACCGGAAGCGTATGTCCGCGCGTTCGGAGCTGCCGCAGGAATTCGATGCCGTCAATGCCGGGCATGCGCACGTCGGTGACGATGCACCCGTCGAGATCGCCAGTCGCGGCAGCCAGAAAAGCTGTCGCCGACTCGTGCAGCCGCACGGCAAAATCTGCCGTCCCCAGAAGAAAACCGAGAGACTTGCGAACGTCGACGTCGTCGTCGACCACATGCACCAGATCACTGCCGGCCATTTGTGACCTCTTCTTTCTCCACCATGCGTAACGTGAACCGGAAAGCGGTTCCTCCAGCCGGCATCGGCTCGGTCCAGATATGACCGCCATGCGACTCGACGATGGTACGGCAAATCGAGAGGCCGACACCCATGCCCTGCTTCTTGGTGGTGACAAATGGCTGGAAAAGTTGTGCCGAAACCTCCGGCGCGAGGCCGGGGCCGGTATCGATCACGCTCACCTCCGCCATCCCATCATCCCGGGCGACAGTTGTGACTTTCAACTCGCGGCGCGGCGCGCCTTGCATGGCTTCTACAGCGTTGCGCATCAGATTCAGCAGCACCTGCTGAATCTGGATGCGGTCGGTCAAAACCAGTTCGGCTGCCGGATCAACCTTGTAGCTGACGCGCACGTCTATTTCCCGTGCGCCGACCAAAGCCAGAGAGGAGGCTTCCTCGATGAGCGCCGGCAAGCGTTCGACCTGACGCTCGCTCTCGCCCCTGGCGACGAAGTCGCGAAGATGGCGAATGACCTCTCCGGCCCGCAAAGCTTGCTCAGCTGCTTTCTCGACAGCCTCCCTCAGCATCGGTGCGCTCTCTTCCGTACTCGTCTCAAGAAGCCGGCGGCTGCCTTTGAGGTAGTTTGTGATCGCCGTGAGTGGCTGGTTTATCTCGTGGGCAAGGGTCGAAGCCATTTCACCCAGCGCGGTAAACCGCGCCATGTGGAGCAGCTCCAGTTGCTGTTCCTGTATTCTCGCTTGCGCCCGGTGGCGCTCGGTCAGGTCTCGGCAAAAGCCGGTAAAAAAGCGCCCGGTTCCGGCATGCATCTCGCCGACGGAAAGCTCCATCGGAAAGGTCGAGCCGTCCTCGCGCATCCCAGTGACGGTGCGGCCGAGCCCGATGATCCGGCGCTCCCCGGTCGTCAGATAGCGAAGCAGATAGGCGTCATGCTCGTCGCGATAGGGTGAGGGCATCAGCACATTGACGTTTCGCCCGATGACTTCACTTGCCTGGTAGCCGAACAGCGTTTCAGCAGCGGTGCTGAACGATTGGATGCTGCCTCGTTCGTCGATGACAACCATAGCATCGGGCACTGTCGCCAGGATCGAACGCAAATGGTCCTCGCGCAACAGAAGGGCTGCATTTGCAAAGGAAAGCTCGCTGACATCAGTGCCTTCGACAAAAATGGCGGTGATGCGTCCATCGTCGGCCTTGATGGGCTGATAGACGAAATCGAGGATGCGTTCTTCAATTGGCCCGTCGTGGTTGTTCCGAAGGCCGACCTTCATGCCTTGGCCCCTATACGGCTCGCCGGTCCTGTGCACATGGTCCAGCTGTTCCAAGAACGCTTGGCCCTCGAGTTCGGGAAGGGCTTCACGCACCGATTTCCCAATCACTCGCCTGTCGCCGATCAGCCGTTGATAGGCGGCATTCGTCAGTTCAAAGACATGATCCGGTTCACGCATGAGAGCCATGAAGCCCGGAGCCTGCTCGAACATTTGTGACAGGACCGACTTCAGAATCGTCCCCCCGGCCGACAAAATAAGCGCTTCGTCTTGGCTCACTGAGATTCTCGGGTTCGACACGCCACGAACAAGGCTACTATCATTGAGCCCCACACGCAAAATGGAGCGAGGCCGAAGTTTTTCGGATGCGGAGCCCTTTGATGCGCATCAAGGCATCGGACGCTCGCGAATGCGATTGATCGTCCATTCCATCGCTTCAGCGAAAGGCGCCTCTGATGTCGTACAAGTCAATTATCGTGAACCTGGCCGTTGATGCATCCCCTGCACCCATAGTGGAGGCGGCAGCCGAGCTTGCAGAACGGTTTGGAGCCCATCTTGTCGGCCTGGCAGCAGCTGATGTTCCTCCACTGGTCGCAACAGGCGATGGTATGGTTTACGAAGGTGAGATCATGCAGATCCAGCGCACTGAGATTGAAAAGCGGCTTGCAGCATTGCGAGCCGAATTTGAGAAATTGGTTCCGGCTTCGATTACAAGCGAATGGGGACAGGCGGTCTGCAGTCCGACCCGCTTCCTCAGCGTTTCCGCCCGAGCGGCCGACCTCATCGTTACCCGCGAGGCAGGAGACAATGTGTTTCGTGCCGTGGATATTGGCAGCCTGGTGCTCGGCGCGGGGCGACCTGTCCTTGCTGTTGCAAACAACGTCGACCGCAACCTTGCAAAAACTATCTTGGTCGCTTGGAAAGACACCCGTGAGGCTCGGCGAGCTCTGACCGATGCATTGCCTCTTTTGGCCAAGGCCAATGAGGTTATCGTTGCCACGATCGATACTGATCGTGACGTTCGTAACAGTCTCGCTGATGTCGCGGTCTTTCTGGAACATCACGGTATCATGCCGCGAACCGAACTGATCGCCGGCGAGGCTGACGGCGACAATTTGCTGTCATTCACGCGCTCCACCGGTGCAGACCTGATCGTGTCTGGCGCCTATGGCCATAGCCGATTGCGGGAATGGGCGTTCGGCGGCGTCACGCGCACGCTGATCGAAGAAAGCGGAATCAATCGTTTCATGTCGAATTGACCATCTGGCGCCTCGGTAGCGAAAAGTGGGGCGCGCTGTAAGCATCGCAGCCGCCAATTTGCGCTAACGCAAAGAACTTATGTCTCAGCATCGATACTTTCTTGGCAACGGTCGGGCCTTTTCGGCGATGCCCGCTGCAGTGCAGCGATCGGCGCGGCGGGGAGGTCGTGCTTGCAAGGGGAAATGACATCGACATGAAACGAGAGTCTCAGAGGCAAGACGTGATCGAAGAGTGGCCAAGCCTTGTGTTCAGCACGGAAGCAGCAAGTGGCGCAAAAGAAGGCAATTCCTTGCTGCCCATGCTGATCGCCGGGCTCGCTCTGATTGTCATAGGCGGGATCGCCGTGATGGCTTTCGTGTAGAAAAGGCAAGTCTGCAGTTCACCCCTATGACACTGTGGAAATTGACATGGCTGCCGATGCCAAGCGTCGATCTAGGTCGCAACAGGTATGCATGAGCGGGAAGCAACAAAGTAAGACCACAACCGTCATCGACGGCGTCCCGCTGTCAACGGTTCTTGACGAGGAGATGATCCAGAGGGTCGTCCACGGCTTCTATGAGGAAATCCGCCACGACGTCCTGCTGGGGCCCGTATTCAATAACGCCATAGCCGCGGATGCGTGGCCGTCGCATTTGGCGAAGATGTGCGATTTCTGGTCTGCCACGCTCCTGCGGACTTCCCGCTACGCTGGTCGGCCATTGCCGCCGCATCTGGCTGTTCCCGGCCTTGGCGAGATGCACTTCCGGCGTTGGCTTTCCCTCTTTCGCGCCGTCGTAGAGCGCGTTTGCCCGCCCGAAGTTGCAGCAATTTTCATCGCACGGTCGTTGCGCATCGCTCACAGCTTTTGCCTTGCTGTCGCATTCAACAGGGGCGAAGACACAATCCAGGTCGAACCGATCCTCGAAGACAGCCTCTGAAGCCGCCCGTTGATCGAGATCAATGTCACGGGCTGCTGGCCGCGCAATGATCGCCACGCTAGGAGCAAATGCCATGAGTTTTCTCGAGTACCTGATTTCGGTCGACGCCAGGACGGCCTTGATGGGTCGCATGATGCAAAAGCTAGGCGTCGACAGACGATTGAAAGTCGTGGCGGATCATGGAGCCGTGATCAATCGAGCGGTGAATCGCTGCCGCGCCTGCGGCCACCAGGGCGAATGCATGACGTGGCTCGATCAACACGAAAATGCCAACGAGCCTCCGGACTATTGCCGCAACCGCGACCTGATTGCACAATTGCAACACGTATCTGGCGAAGGGTAACGGCTCCAACACTCGGAACGCAGCGGGTCAATTTCAGGCATTCTGTCGGCGCCCTGACCGCAGTTTGACGTTGCTCATTGTCGATCCAACGTGACCTATCAGCCGGTTGAGCGTCAGAGTGCGCCCGTGGTGCGATCGAGTAGGGCTCCACCCTTATTGGAACAACCACAATGTTCTGGGGCCATGGCTGCAATCCTCACGCTGGGCACCAGCATGGCGGTTCTTTTGCTGCTGTATGGGGGGCTGCGCCCGCAGGCGATCACTGCCTTGAAGTCTATCGCGACCAGATTTCCGGACCGCGACGTGGCGCGCGCACGTTTTCGGTCATCACCTCTTCAACCGGCCGTCCATTCGCGAGGACGTGGACCGGCAACGTCAACGTTGAGAGAATCCGTCCTGCAGATCTCTGATTTTGCAGACCTTTCCTCAGGTTGCGAAAGCGCAACGATCGCGGACCCAGTGAGATCTATGAAGACGCTTCGCAACCGTGGAGGCGCGACCGTGAAGACATCCGGTTCGATCAGACCCGACATGACCATTGACGAGATCATGAGACAATGGCCGGCAACGGTGGCTGTGGTTCTTGGCCGCAAGATGCTATGCACGGGCTGCCCCATTGGGCCTTTTCATACCGTGACCGACGCATGCCGCGAGCATCGGGTCAACGAGACTCGTTTCCTCGTCGATTTGGAATTGGCTGTTCGGGGTGGAGGGTGACGGTCAGTCCTTTTGCCGGTTCTCGGCTAGAACTACCAGGCGATGCGCATCCTTGACCGTGACTCTTTGGCGCCCGCTGACAATTATTCCGTTCTCTTCCCACTTGCTGAGCAGACGGCTGACCGTGTGCAGCGTCGTTCCCGTCATTTCGGCAATGTCCTGTCGTGAAATCGGGAAGGCGATCTCGATGCCGCTGTCGGTCTTTCGGCCGGTCTGGTTTGCCAGCCGCAACAGCGCGTGCGCGACCCGCTGTTCCACCTGTTCCGTGGACATCTCCACCACCCGCGTCTGCGTCTCCTGCAGCCTGTTTCCGACCGTCCTGTAGGTGGCGGCGCCAAAAACCGGAAACCGTCGCGCAAGGTCAGGCCAAAGAGCGTTCGGCCACGCCAGCACCACGCAGTCCACCGCTGCTACGGCGGTGGCGGGGTAGGTCGTTCGGCCAAGTGCCGCGGCAACTCCAAAAATCTCGCCTGCACTGATGTACCTGGCGATCACCTGCTGTCCGTCCGGCGTCGTGCGGACGACGCGTATGTGCCCGGCCAGTAGAACGAAGAACGAGTGGGCCTCGGCTTCCTGCTCGAAGATCGCCGTCTCCTTGGCATAGCGGGACGACCGGGCGCCTTGCAGAATCTCGCTCTGCTCGTCGGGCGTCAAGCCCTGGAAGAGGGGCAGCTGCGATATCAGCGATCGGTCCAGCGCAGCCAAGCGGATTTCCCCACGACCGAGTGTTCCGCATCAACCGTGCGGGAGATCCTTTCTTATCCCGAGTTTGCGCCAGCGCAAATTCTCCCCGGGGCACATCAGGCTAAGTGGCATCGAACGGCGAAGGCCGCGACCTCGAAACAAAGGACAAATCGATGAGAATTTCCATCCTCGCTGCCGCAATCTCCATCCTCGCGCTCTGCGGGGCAGCAAGTGCTGAAGAGCATGTGGTGCAAATGCTCAACAAGGGCGAAAAAGGTGCCATGGTTTTCCAGCCGGCTTTCGTCAAGGCTGCACCCGGCGACACAGTCAAGTTCGTGCCGACCGACAAGACCCATGATGCCGAGTCGATCAAAGGCATGATTCCGGACGGCGCTGAACCCTTCAAGGGAAAACCCAGCGAGGAAATCACCCTCACCCTAACCCAGGAAGGCGTCTACGGCGTCAAGTGCGCGCCGCACTACGGTATGGGCATGGTCGCGCTGATCGTTGTCGGCAAGCCGGTCAATCTCGATGCCGCCAAGACGGTCAAGCATGCCGGCAAGGCTGCAAAGGTTTTCGCCGACCTGTTCACGCAGATGCCGGCGAACTGACCAAACCCACGCATGAAAACCTGCTCGACCCATAGCAGCCATTGGCCCGGAAACGAGGTCGCGGTTTATCCGACCTCTTTTTTGGAGATATGAAGCATGGGCATCCCACGCCTGCGCGCCTATGCCGGGCCTGCCGTTCTTTCCTATGGGTTCAGGCCGTTCTTCCTTCTCGGGCCGCTCTATGCCTGCCTCTCCATTGTGCTCTGGCTCCCAATGTATGCAGGGGAACTCGATACCCATAGTGCATTTGTTCCTGTCGATTGGCACATTCACGAGATGCTGTTCGGTTATCTGCCGGCGATCGTGACCGGGTTCCTGCTGACCGCCATTCCCAACTGGACCGGCCGGTTGCCCGTACAAGGGCTGCCGCTGCTGTGGCTGGTTGTCTTATGGCCTCTCGGCCGCGTCGCGGTCTTCTTCTCGGCAGATATAGGCTGGCAGGCAGCAGCCGTAACCGATGGATCTTTTCTGCTTGCGGTTGCCGCGGTGGCGGCCCGTGAAATCATCGCGGGGCGCAACTGGCGCAATCTCAAGGTTCTGCTGCCGCTTGCCGTCCTGGCATGCGCAAATGGCGCCTTCCATATCGAGGCGCATATTCAAGGCGCCTCCGATGTCAGTCGAAGGCTCGGCATGGCTGCGGCTATAATGCTCATCTCGATCATCGGCGGGAGGATTATTCCCAGCTTCACCCGCAATTGGCTCGTGCGCGAAAATCCCGGCAGGCTCCCCGCGCCTTTCGGCCGGTTGGACATGGCCTCGATAGGCATCTCGGTCAGCGCGCTGGCGGCATGGACGTTCGCTCCCAGCAACAGCGTCTCCGGACTGTTGCTTGCGACAGCCGCAATCAGCCAGACCTGGCGCCTGTCGCGGTGGGCTGGCGAGCGCACCTCGCGCGATCCGCTGGTGCTCATCCTTCACCTGGCTTATGCCTTCGTGCCGCTCGGTCTTGCCCTGTTGTCAGCGTCGATCTTTTTTCCTGGCATCGTGCCGGCTGAAGCTGGGCTCCATACGTTGGGCGCCGGCGCGATCGGGTCAATGACGCTCGCCGTAATGGCCCGAGCGACGCTCGGACATACCGGCCGGCAATTGCGGGCTGGACGACCAGCAACTTTTATCTTTACAGCTATTCTGGTCGCAGCCTTGTCACGCATCCTTGGCGTTTTCGTCCCGAACGACGCCATCATTCATCTGGCGGGTGCTGCCTGGGCGCTGGCATTCGGCGGCTTTCTTTTGACCTACGGTGTGGCGTTGACGACGCCAAGGGCCCACGCCGCCTGACGGTCACTCCCATGCATTGGATGGCAGGGACGCGGGCAATCGCGTATGGCCGCGCAGCGTATTACATATCTGTTCTGTAAGCTTTTGGCCACAATTGCGGGAGGATTCGAGCCCACTTGAGCCAAGGTTCCCATGTTAATCAGCATCGCGACTGCGCGGCTGTTTTAATCAGGGGAATCAAAATGTCAGAAACCAGACTTGGCTATTCAACTTATCAAATCGCGCTTCATTGGGTCATAGCATCGTTGGTGTTATTCCAGCTGTTCTTCGGCGAGAGCATGACAACCGTGGTTGACGCGGCTGAAGAGGGAACCGCGGTCTCCCCAGCCGACCAGGCATTGGGCTCCGCCCATTACTGGGTCGGGATTTCGATCCTGGTCCTCGTGATCGCTCGGCTGGTCATGCGCCTGGTATCGGGTACTCCCAAGCCTGCGGAAGGCGGCACTGGCTGGATGCAGATCGCCGCGCAGATCTCGCACGGCCTTTTCTATCTGCTCTTGCTCGCAACGCCCTTTGTGGGGCTTCTTGCCTTCTACGTTGGCGACCCATGGGGCGACATCCATTCGCTCAACAAGCCAGTGTTTATGGTCCTGATTTCCGTCCATGCCTTGGCGACACTGTTTCACCAGTACTGGCCTCGTGACGGCACGCTCAAGCGGATGCTGTCGCCCGGCCGATAGGTCTGGCCTGTGAATTCTGGCGTCCCCGGCAGACAGATCGTTGCCAGACTCTGACGGGACTTTCCGTCAGATCGCACCCAGCTGGGCGAGAACTTTGTTCGCCCAACCTGGCGAGGCTCGGACGAGCCTAAACCCCAGATTGTCGGGCGGCCTGCCGACGGCACAGCCGCCGCTTTTTCCGTCGCTGACGAAGTTGGACATGTAGGCCCGGTGAAGGCCTTCAAGGACGTGCACGCCGCAATTGTCGACCGAACTCTCGACATTGCCGCCATCTGCATGCAGCGTGGTGCGGACGTAGCACGTCGACGTCCACTCCCAGACATTGCCGGAAAAGTCGGCGAGTCCCAAGGAATTCACACCAAAAGAGCCACGGCTCTTGGGCAGCGGGTCCGGCTTGCGATTGAGGTCCACCTCGGCCTTGTAGCTGGTCAGCCAGCGTTTGGACGGGTTGTTGGCGTCGCTTTCGACACCCTCGAATTCGCCGGCGAACCGCTCCGCCGCGGCAAATGCCCATTCCTCGTCGGATGGCAGCCGCCATTGGTCGCCGGTCGCTTGCGAATACCATCGGGCGTATGCGTTGGCATCGAGATAGCTGACGCCGGTCACGGGAGCGGTGGCGGGGATCGTGCGCGTCTCCTGTGCCGGCTGGCAGCTGCCTTCAGCGACGCAATCTGCATAGTCTTCCGCGCTGACCTGATAGGTCATGATTTCGAGCGGTTGGTCGAGCTGGCGTTTGAGGCGGGGATTGGCCTGCGGGTGGCCGTCCTTCAGGAACTCGCCGGGTATGGGATAGGTGATGGAGCCGGACAGCAAAGTCGTCGTGACAGCTACGGCGTGAGGCGGCCGGTCCCAACTGGCTGCCTTTATCGACAGAGCCGCCGGCACAGAAGTGGCCGCCATGGCGACCGCGACAAATTTCAGGATGTAAGGGGACATGGCTGTTGTCCTTGCCCGGACAGCGACACTGTCCGGGCAAATGGAGTTCCATCAGTTGGTGGCGATGGATTTGGGCGCCTCGACCTGCGTCATCAGGTCGTCATTCCACTCGCCCTCGACCATAAAGTGAGCGGTCGCCCCGAGTTCCACGGCCTCGATCAGGTTGTGATTGACATAAGCGTAGACGCCGGGCTGCAGGAACCTATAGAGCGCCGAGCCGGCAGAGCCGCCACGGATGAACCAGGTTTCCAGATCCTTGGCCGGCGGGTTGGCGAATTTGCCCTGTTCCCAGACATAGTCGCCGTGGCCACCGATCAGATGCGGCCGCGTATCGCGGTTGGCCTGCGAATGGACGATCAGCACGGTTTCGCCGACCTTCGCCTTCATAGCGTTGTCGCCGGTCAACGAACCGACCTTGCCGTTGAACAGCACATGCGTCGGGATCAGCCCGCGCATGACCTTGACGATATCGTCGTAACCGTCGCCTGGCGACTCGTAGGTCTTGTAGTTGCCCTTCTCGTCGCGCGGAATGTAGAAGTCGCTCTCGCCGATGTAGAAGATCTTGTCGTATTTGACCGGCTTGCCCTTGTCGTTCCTGAGTCCGTCGCGCGGCAGGATCATGATTGCGCCGCTCATGCCGGAGACGACATGCCATGGGATCATCGCGCCGCCAGGTGCGCAGTGATAGACGAACGTTCCCGTCCGCGTTGCCTTGAAGCGCAGCGTTACCTGTTCGCCTGGATTGATCAACGTGAGGCCGCCGCCACCCAGTGCACCTGTGGCTGCATGAAAGTCGATGTTGTGGGCAAGCGAGTTGGTGTCGGGATTGATGAGCGTCAGTTCGACATAGTCGTCCTGGTGCACGACCATCAGCGGACCAGGAATCGAGCCGTTGTAGGTCATTGCATTGAGCTGCGTCCCGTCCGCGTCGATGACCATCGGCTTCTCCTCGATCGTCATGGAGTATTCGACGATCTTCGGTTCGCCCTTGGCGACCTGGTCGTGCGGATGGACAAAAGGCGGTGCCACGAGCCTGATCTTTTCGCGCAGAAGCCCTCGAATGTCCGCCTTTGTCACCGTTGCCGAAGACGCCGGCAGTGCCGCCACGGCAGCAGCGCCAATCGCTGCTCCAAAGAGGGCTTCGCGTCGCGTGATCATATCAATCTCCTGTCTCAACCGTTGCGGATGAGCAGAAGGTAACTGACCTGACGCAGCGGTTCCTTGCGCTGGCGCAAATTGGTGCAATTCAGTCTAGGGGCAACAACCCCCGGAAACAGCAATCGCGCGCGGCATAGTCGCGATGGGGAAGGGCCGTGGGAGCGGTTGGCCGCACCGGCACTGCTTGTCAGCCCCTCGGCCCTGGATCAGCGGTCCAGTCTATCTTCCCGATCGATAAGGATCCGCTCGGCAGCTCCGTCGAGATCCTCGTACTGACCACTTCTCAACGCCCATAGGAAGCCCCCCAGTCCAAGCGCACCGAGAAAGAGGGCGACGGGGATGAGGTAGGCAAGGGTGGTCATGAGGATTGCGCCAGTTTGCTGATGTCGGACACCCTGTCACGCTGAACATCCTTGGCCCGGATGTGCGACATCGAACCTTGCAGGCGCAGCGCATTTCCGATGACAAGCAGCGACGAGGCAGACATGGCGATCGCGGCGATCAGTGGCGTGACGTGCCCCAGGATCGCGATCGGCACGGCGACGGCATTGTAGACGATTGCGATCGCAATGTTCTGACGAATCAGGCTTCCTGCCTTGCGCGAGACGTCAATCGCGAGGGGAATCGCCACAAAGCTTTCGCGCAGGAAGACGAAGTCCGCCGCATTGCGGCCAATGTCAGCGGCCGTGGCCGGCGCGATCGAAACATGCGCCGCGCTCAGCGCAGGCGTGTCGTTCAGGCCGTCGCCAACCATCAGGACCTTGTGCCCGTCTTTCGCCAGGCCCTCGATGCGTTCGACCTTGCCGGATGGCAGCAGGCACGGAAGGAAGTGGTCGATACCCAACATTTTCGAGACTTCGCCGCAGGCGCTCGCGGTGTCGCCTGACAGCATTTCCACCGAAATCCCTGCATCGTTCAGCTGCTCGATCGCCGCCCTGGCGTCGGCACGCAACGCATCGTCGAAATTGAAGGTCGCGACAACGATCCCGTCTTTCGTCAGGACCGTCCCGCCATAGCCATGTTTGCCTTCGCCGCCGGTGCGGGCCTTCCATCCAGCCCATCCGCGTCTGCCCAGCCGCCAGATACTTCCGACGTCAGTTGCTTCGATACCGAACCCCGGATGCTCGGTGACGGCATCGAATTTGTGCTGCCCGCCGCCAGCGGCAAGACCGGCTATGGCCTTTGAAAAGGGATGACGCGAATGCCCGGCCATGTCGGCCGCAATCGTCAGCATGGCCGGATCGATCGAGGCCGCATTGACGAGCCGAGGCTGACCGAGCGTGAGCGTTCCGGTCTTGTCGAACACCGCTGTATCAATTGTTGCCAGGCGCTCCATGGCCGAACCATCCTTGACCATGATGCCGTTTTCGAACAGGCGCCGCGCGGCGACCACCTGGACGATCGGCACGGCGAGGCCGAGCGCGCAGGGGCATGTGATGATCAAAACGGCGATGGCGATGGTTATGGCCCGGTGCCAGTCGCCAGTTGCCGCCATCCAGCCAAGGAATGTCACGAAGGCGGTGAGATGAACAACTGGAGCATAGAGCGCTGAAACGCGGTCGGCGATGCGGCGGTACTGTGCGCGACCGCCCTCGGCGGCTTCCATCAGCCGAACCATTTCCGCCAGGAACGAATCCTTCGCGGCGGTTGTCGCCTCGATGGTTAGCGGGCCGGTAAGGTTGAGCACGCCGGCCTGGACGGCGTCGTTTGGCGCCACGCTTCTGGGCGTGCTCTCGCCCGAAACCAGCGAGCAGTCGACGTCCGATGTCCCACGCGTGATCTTGCCGTCGACGGGGATCCTTTCGCCGGCCGCGATCAGCAACAGCATGCCCGGTTCGATCTCGCCAACCGGCAGATAGTCGCGTGCGCCATCGTCGCGCAGCACCATGGCGCCACGCGCGGCCAGTTGTGACAGGCCTTTCACCGCGGTGCGGGCGCGTTCGCGCATCACGTGATCCAGCGTGCGGCCGATCAACAGGAAAAACAGCAGAGACACCGACGCGTCGAAATAGGCGTGGTCACCATGGGTGGTCGTCTCATAGAGGCTCATCGCGTAGGCCAACGACACGCCGACCGCGATCGGCACGTCCATGTTCATGCGGCCGTGGCGCAAGGCATTCCACGCCGACTTGAAGAAGATGCCGCCGGCGAAGGCCAGTGCGGGGATGGCGATCAGTGCCGAGACCCAGTGGAACAGGTCGCGGGTCGCGCCCTCGGCACCGGACCAGACCGAAACCGACAGCAGCATGATGTTGCCCGCCGCAAAGCCGGCAACAGCGACGGCGCGGATGAGCTCCGAGAGCGTCTTGTCCTTTGCGTCGATCTCGGCTTCGAACAGATGGGCCTGGTAGCCCAGCCCCTCCAGCACGGCGACGAACGGTGGAACCTCCGCCCCACGCCACCGGACCGAGACACGCTTCGTCGACAGGTTCACGCGAGCGGCCTCGACGTGCTCGAGTTTTGCCAACGTCGTCTCGATCGCCTGGATGCAGGCTCCGCAGTGAACCGTCGGTACGGAAAGGTCGGTCTGGCGAAGATCATCGCCAAGCGATCGGCTCGCCAGCCTGATCTCCTGGCTGGAGGGCAGGACAGACGCGGCACTGACCAGGTCCAGCGCCACTTCAGCACCTGGTGCACAACAGCTCATTGCAGCGCTCTCTGGGAAATCATGATCCTGCGGACGTCGCGATACGGTCTTGCCAGACCGGCATCGGCATCGATTTCGACAATCCAGACACCATCCCTTGGCATGTGCTGCACTGCAAACTCCTGACCCGAGGCGAGGGCGAGCGTGACGGCCTCATCCTCTTTCTCGTAAGCGGGATGGCGAAACAGCACCTTCACGCCATGCAAGGGAACCGACTTGCCGGCAGCGTCGGTGAGGCTATAGCGGACTTCGCCCCATGAGATGGTCAGCTTGCCGGTCCAGCCAAGCGCTGCCTGCGCGCGCCCTTCCTCAGCCTTCTTGTTGAATTGCTGGCTCGCCACATAGGTGTTTTCGACGACAAGACCGGTCCAGCTTGTGTTGGCAAGCGTCGCCATCGTCAGATTGACCGCAATGACCACGCCGAAAAAGGCGAGGATGATGGCCCACATGTGCCTGCCGGTGAATTCGCGGGATTTTCGCGTGGTGGCGTTCATCTGGCGATCTCCGGCGCGTTGAAGGTGGCGATGTATTCGTTCGACTCGAAACTCGCTTTGTCCTCGACCCGGAGTGTGAAGATCTGCGCTTCGCCAAGGATCTCATCAGCAGGCAGGCGCACGAAAACCTTCAACATCTTAAGCCGGTCGGGTTCGACCTGGATCGCGAAAGAACGATCGGCGGGAAGATCGACACCGACGATGCTCATCTCTGCGCCTGGCAAGCCCCCTATGGTGACGATGATCGTTCTTGGTTCGGGGATCATGTTCAGCAGCTTGACGGTGTAGCCATTGCGGATAGAGCCGTCGGACAGCGTCACGAATTGCGGATTGCGGTCATGCAAGACATTGATCTCGAGCCGGTCGCGCGTCATCAGCGAATAGAGCAGGCCCAGGCCGATCAGCCCCCACATAGCTATGTACACGTAGGTGCGGGGACGAAAGATCTTGCGGATGTGGAAATGAGCCACACTGTCTAAAAACAGGCCGTCAGCGGTTCTGACCAGCGACGGATTGACTGCAATGGAACCGCCCGCGGTCGCTAGCATCATGTTGGCGTTGTAGTCGGAGAGTGTCGCGTAGGAGATCAACCCGCGCTCCTTGCCAAGCTTGTCCATGACGCCGTCGCAGGCGTCGATGCAGAGCGCGCAGGTGATGCATTCAAGCTGTTGGCCGTCGCGAATGTCGATCCCCATCGGACAGACGGCGACGCAGGCATTGCAGTCGACGCAATCGCCGATAGCCTTCCCCGCGGCTTGCGCCTTCTTGGCGTGACGTGAGCGCGGTTCGCCGCGCCAGTCGTTGTACGTGACGGTGAGCGAGTTTTCGTCGAGCATGGCTGCCTGGATGCGCGGCCATGGGCACATATACGTGCAGACCTGCTCGCGCATCAGCCCGCCGAACGTATAGGTCGTCGCTGTCAGCACGGCGACGGTGATATAGGCGACAGGCGCTGCCGTGCCGGTGAAGAGTTCGCCGAGCAGGATCGGCGCATCGGCGAAATAGAAGATCCAGGCGCCGCCGGTCGCCGCACCTATGACTAGCCAGATGGCGTGTTTCGACACCCGCAGCACGAGCTTGCGGGCAGTCCACGGCCCGGCGTCAAGCTTCATGCGCGCGTTGCGGTCGCCCTCGATGGCCCGCTCGACGACCAGGAACAGGTCGACCCATACCGTCTGCGGGCACGTATAGCCGCACCAGGCACGACCGACGGTCGACGTGATCAGGAAGAGACCGACGCCGGCCATAACCAGAAGGCCGGCGACGTAGTAGAATTCCTGCGGCCATATCTCGATGAAGAAGAAGTAGAAACGCCGATTTGCGACATCGAGCAGCACGGCCTGATCAGGGGCAAACGGGCCACGGTCCCACCGCAGCCACGGCGTCAGATAATAGATGCCAAGGGTGACCGCCATCACCAGCCATTTGAACTGACGAAAATTCCCGGAGGCCCGTTTCGGGAAGATCTTCTTGCGCGCGGCATACATCGGCTGTCGCACTTTGGCGGAGTTGATCGCCTCGGCTTCGAGCCGTTCTACCTGCGTATTGTCCAGCACTGGTCTCTCCCGTCACGGAGCTTGTGATTTCGCCGGGCACGTGACCTGGCTGGGTGCAGACAGGTGCGCGAAATACAGCGTCGAGCGGATTTTGCCGTCGACTGGATTGCGCCGCGTTGATGCAGGTCAATCGCCGGGTACACGCAAACAAATCGAGGCCCGGCAGAGCCGGGCCTCGTCGCTTGGACGGTGAGGGCCGGAGAATAGCCCCCCGTTCCTATTCTCCACCGCCTAGCGAATGCACGTAGACCGCCAGCTCCTTGATCCTGGTTTCGCCCAGCCGCGCGCCCCAGGCCGGCATCACGCCCTGTTTCGGCGCGGCGACCTGGGCGGCGATGGCCGCTTCGCCCGATCCGTAGAGCCAGATGGCATCGGTCAGATCAGGAGCGCCGAGCTCCTTGTTGCCGATTGCATTGTCGCCGTGACAGGCCACGCAGTTTTCGGCAAAAACCTTAGCGCCGGGCACCACCAACGATTGATCGCCGACGGTTTGGGACAGGCTAGCAACATAGGCGCTGACCTGTTTGATCTGGTCTGCGGTGATGATGTCGCCGAAGGCTGGCATTTCCGACAGGCGCGTATCCGGATCGGAGGCGAAGCGGATGCCATGCGTAATCGTCTGCTGGATCTGGTCCGCCTTGCCGCCCCACAGCCAGTCGTCGTCATTGAGGTTGGGGAAGCCCTTGGAGCCCTGGGCGCCGGAACCATGGCACTGCACGCAATTGAGCTTGAACGCGGCGCCGCCGGCAGCGACCGCGAATTCGCGCAGTGTATCGTCGGCGGCAATCTCAGAGACGTTTTTCGATTCTATTGCCGTGACGTATTTGCCCTTGGCCACCTCGGCCGCCATCAACTCGTGACCGACCTCGTTGCGGCTCGAATAGCCAAGCACGCCCTTGCTTGCCGAATGCAGCAGAGGCCATGCCGGATAGGCGATGGTGTATCCGATCGCCCAGACAATGGTGATGTAGAAGGTAATGACCCACCAGCGCGGGAGCGGGTTGTTCAGCTCGCGAATACCATCCCATTCATGACCAGTGGTCGAAACGCCAGAGATCTCATCGATATGCTCGTCGCTCATGATCACTCGTCCTCAAGAGGAATCCGGGCAGCTTCGTCGGCAAGCTTGCGGCTGCCGGGGCGCAGGGCAAAGGCGATCGCGCCGACAAAGAACAGAGCCATGGCGACCAGACCCCAGCTGTCGGCGAACTCCTGCATCAAATTGTAATCCATGGAAAAAACTCCTCAGCGGTAGCCGGCGGCTTCGTCGTAGTTCTTGAAATCGACCAGCGTGCCGAGCATCTGGAGATAGGCGACGAGGGCATCCATTTCGGTGACCTGTTGCGGGTTGCCGTCGAAGTCGCCGATCTTGGCTTTGGGGTAGCGGGCATCGAGGCCGGATGTGTCGGCGTTGGGATCGGCTTGCGTCATCAGATCGGCGTTGGCGTGCGCGATCATGTCGTCGGAGTAGGGGACGCCGACCCGCCTGTTGGCGACCAGATGCGTAGAGAAGTCCTTCACATCGATCGGCGTGTCTTTCAGGAACGCATAGCTCGGCATGATTGATTCAGGCACCACCGAACGCGGATCCGTAAGGTGCTCGACATGCCATAGATTAGAGTAGCGGTCGCCAACCCTGGCGAGGTCCGGTCCGGTGCGCTTCGATCCCCATTGGAAAGGATGATCGTACATCGACTCGGCCGCCAGACTGTAGTGACCATAGCGCTCGACCTCGTCGCGGAATGGCCTGATCATCTGGCTATGGCAGAGGTAGCAGCCCTCACGCACATAGATGTTGCGCCCCACCAGTTCGAGTGGCGAGTAAGGGCGCATGCCTTCCACCTTCTCGATCGTGTTGTCGAGATAGAAGAGCGGTGCGATCTCGACGATGCCGCCGACCGTCACCACAAGAAGAGAGCCAACGAGAAGAAGCGTAGCGTTCTTCTCGATGATCGCGTGTTTGTCCATCAAGCCCATTGTCTGGCTCCTTATTCGGCAGGCTGAAGGGCGGGAACAGCGCCGGGCATCGGCTCCTCCTCGCGCTGGTAGCCGAGGATGGTCATGGCGATGTTCCAGGCCATGATCAGGGCGCCGGAGAGGTACATGGCCCCGCCGATGGCGCGCATGACATAGTAGGGGTGCATGGCGGCCACGGTTTCGGCAAAGGAGTAGACCAGGAAGCCCTGCTCGTCGTATTCGCGCCACATCAGGCCCTGCATGATGCCAGACACCCACATGACGGCCGCGTAGACGACGATGCCGAGCGTCGCCAGCCAGAAGTGCCAGGTGACCAGCCGCAGCGAATAGAGCCGTTGGCGATTCCAAAGCTTCGGCACCATGTAATAGATCGCGCCGAACGAGATCATCCCGACCCAGCCGAGCGCACCGGAGTGCACGTGACCTATGGTCCAGTCGGTATAGTGCGACAGCGAATTGACCGTCTTGATCGACATCATCGGGCCCTCGAAGGTCGACATGCCGTAGAAGGCGATGGCCATCACCATCATGCGGATAATGGGATCGGTGCGTAGCTTGTCCCAGGCGCCCGACAGCGTCATCAGGCCGTTGATCATGCCGCCCCATGACGGCATCCACAGCAGGATCGAAAACACCATGCCGAGCGTCTGCGCCCAGTCGGGCAGGGCGGTGTAGTGCAGGTGATGCGGACCGGCCCAGATGTAGAGGAAGATGATCGCCCAGAAGTGGATGATCGACAGGCGGTAAGAATAGACCGGCCGGTTCGCCTGCTTGGGCACGAAGTAATACATCATGCCGAGGAAGCCGGCGGTGAGGAAAAAGCCGACGGCGTTGTGGCCGTACCACCATTGGGTCAGGGCGTCCTGGACGCCGGAAAAGGCGGAGTAGCTCTTGGAACCCAGGAATGAGGCCGGCATCGACAGGTTGTTGACCACATGCAGCATCGCGATGGTGACGATGAAGGACAGGTAAAACCAGTTGGCGACGTAGATGTGCGGTTCCTTGCGCTTCAGGATCGTGCCGAGGAACAGGATGAGATAAGCGACCCAGACGATGGTCAGCCAGATGTCCACATACCATTCGGGCTCTGCGTATTCGCGGCTCTCGGTGATACCGAGCAGGTAGCCGGTCGCGGCCATGACGATGAAGAGCTGGTAGCCCCAAAACACGAACCAACCGAGATCGCCGCCGAACAGCCGAGCGCGGCAGGTGCGCTGGACGACATACAGGGACGTGCAGAGCAGCGCATTGCCGCCGAAGGCGAAGACAACGCCCGACGTATGCAATGGCCGTAAACGGCCGAAGTTAAACCAGGGCTGAATGTTGAGATCGGGGTAGGCAAGTTGCAGCGCAATGACGACGCCGACCAGCATACCGACGACACCCCAGAACATGGTGGCGATGGCGCCATAGCGGATTGGCCCATCCATGTAGGCGGACGGGTCGATCGGAGCAGCCACTTCGAAATTCGTGTTGCGGATGAGGATGGCGACAAAGCCGAGCAGCACAAAAAACAGTACCCACATATGCTGCCGGAATGGCTCGTCCACACCGAACCCGGCTGCCACAAGGGCCGCAAATGTGAACAGGCCCAAGGCGAAGATTTGCGTGCCGAACTTCATGACCTGTCCCCGACCTCGGATTGGGATGCGCGGATACCAATCCGCTTGACACCAATTCCGCAGTCGCGGTGTCGCCGCCTTGATCCATGTCAAAGCTCAGCCCTTTCGGATTGGGCAGCGTGGCCCTTGCAAACGACCGGAGGCCGACGTTGAACCGGAAGAAATGGCAGGGATCGCCGCTGTTCGACGAAGGCGATGAAAATCCCATACCAGCTGGTCGATCCAGCAGAGAAGCGGTCCCGGCTGCCGTCATGAGGCGCGCGCACAGGGAAAAGCTGCAGCTCTGCGATGCTTTGGAGACAATTGCAGATGCCTTGCCCAGGGTCGACCGTCTGAAGTGCCTCGGCACGGCCAACGCGATCATTCCGCTGCTGCGCGACATTCATCGATACGAAGAGACGGTCATCTTCCCCGCCTATGAGGAGGCCACGGGAGGCAGCAATGCGAACCTTGCCTCAACCAGGCGCTTGCGGGCCGAACATGTCGAGGATGAATGCTTTGCCGGCGAGGTGACCGAAACTCTGCTGGCCATCGGTCACGGCGAGACGGTCGAGAACCCCGAAGCCATCGGTTTCATGTTGCGCGGCCTGTTCGAGAGCTTGCGCCGGCACATCGCGTTTGAACGCGAGCACGTCCTGCCGATGATCGGGATCGTCGATTGATCCTAGTCGCCAGAGCGTCGTTGTAGCCGGGTCAGCTTGTCGACGGTGACTTCCCGATTGTTCTCGATCCGGATCACTCCATCTGATCGCAGTCGGGTTAGCTGCCGGCTCACTGTCTCGATCGTCAGGCCAAGGAAATCGGCGATATCGGCGCGCGTCAACGGCAGATCGAAACTTGTCGACTGAGCGGCCGGATCGAGCGTGGGATCGATGTTTCTGGCAATCATCAGCAGAAAGCTCGCCACTTTTTCCGCAGCGGTCTTGCGGCCCAGCGTGACCATCCAGTCGCGTGCCTCGTCGAGTTCGTTCAGCGTCTGCTTGAGCAGGCGGTGCTCGAGTTCTGGCGACTCTCTCATCATCCTTTCGACGGACGCCCTTGGAAACGAACACAGGGAAACGGACGTTGCGGCTTCGGCGTTGATTGCGCTTTCCACCTTGAAGGGCCGCCCCAGAAAATCGGGGGCGAACTGGAGGCCGACAATCTGCTGGCGTCCGTCCGACAGGCTCTTTGTCAGCTTCACCACGCCGGAAAGCACGTTCGAATAACTGTCGACGGTCTCGGTGTCGCCAATCAGTTCTGCGCCCGGTTCAACGGTATGCTTCGACGAGGTTTTGGCCAGGCCCACCAGTTGATCGGGATCGAGCGCACCGCATACACCATGGTGGCGCGCTTCGCATGATTGGCAAAGCACGGGAACGCCGGCGCTGTGTACATCCTGACGCACTGACACCACGATGGTCCGAGAAATCCGAAGGTGCCAGCAGGATATAGCATCCGCCCGAAAAAGCCTTGCGGCAGTTTGTCCGCGGCAAGATGGCATTGACCGAAATCAAGGCCGCCGGCGTCCAATGTGAGCAATGTCGCGCCATGCAAAGTGGAGCGGATAGAGACATGCGGTCAGAATTAGTTGCCAGACTTGGTGAGAACGTGCCGCGCTATACAAGCTACCCAACAGCGCCGCATTTTCATGCAGGCGTTGATGCTGCAATTTGTCGTGGCTGGCTGCAGGCGCTCAACGATGGCGATGAGATCTCGCTCTATCTGCACATCCCGTATTGCGACAAGCTTTGCTGGTTCTGCGCTTGCCATACCAAGCAGACACGCCACTACGAACCAGTGACCACATATCTGCGCTCACTGGATGCCGAGATCGCCACCGTCTCCAGTCTTGTCGCAGGCAAGGGCCGCGTGCGTGCCGTCCATTTCGGCGGCGGTTCGCCAACGATGCTCAAACCGGAGGATCTGGTGGCGCTGGGAACCGTCCTGCGCAACAGCTTCACGTTTCTGCCCGGTGCAAAGATCAGCGTCGAAATCGAACCCAACGATATGGACGATGCCCGCCTCGATGCACTCGCCGAAATCGGCATGACCCGTGCGAGCCTCGGCGTCCAGGATTTCGACCCGAAGGTGCAGAAAGCGATCAACCGCGAGCAGAGCTTTTTGCAGACCAAGACGGTTGTTGATGGCGTTCGTTCGCGCGGCGTCGAATCCGTCAATCTCGATCTGCTCTACGGCCTGCCGCATCAGACCAGGGAGAGCGTCGCCTCCACGGTTGCACAGGCACTGACCCTGGAACCGGATCGGATCGCGCTTTTTGGCTACGCCCATGTGCCGTGGTTCAAGAGACATCAGACGATGATCGACGAGGCGTGGCTGCCAGGGCCAGAGGAGCGATTTGCTCAATCGCAATTGGCGGCGCGGGCGATCGTGGACCAGGGATACGAAGCAATCGGCCTCGACCATTTCGCCAAACCGGGCGATGCCCTCGCGCTTGCCGCCCGCGCCGGAACACTGCACCGGAACTTTCAGGGCTATACCGAGGATCGCTGCGAGACCTTGATCGGCCTTGGCCCGTCATCCATCAGCCAGTTTCGCCAGGGCTATGCACAGAATATGCCTTCGACCGCCGAGTATGGACGTATGGTTGCTGATGGCGGGCTGGCCGCTGTTCGGGGTATCGCGCTTTCCGACGACGACCGTGTTCGCGGCTGGATCATCGAGCGATTGATGTGTGACTTCGCCTTCTCGGCGATTGAGCTGGTGGAGCGCTTTGGCGAAGCCGGCCAAAGACTTCTCCTCGAGGCGAGTTCCACGGCTCTTGATGGTCCTGCGCGGTTGCTTGAACTTGATGGTGACCGCTTCGTCGTGCCTGCGGAAAGCCGGCCATTTGTCAGGAGCATCGCGGCAAAGTTCGACAAATATTTCGAAACCGGCAAGGCCAGGCATTCGGTAGCGGTCTGAGCATCGGCTGCAGTCGGTTGGGAAGGCTACCTCCCGATCTGAACAGCGCAGATCTTCGACCGTGTCAGGAATCGCTTCTCCCGTCCGTTATCGAGGGAGAACATGCCGCCGCGGCCAGGCACTACGTCGATGATGAGATCGGTATGCTTCCACACCTCGAATTGCGAAGCCCCGATATAGAAGGGTGCGTCGCCGATGTGGCCGAGCAACACATCCTGATCGCCGACGATGAAGTCAGCACGCGGATAGCACATCGGCGAAGACCCGTCGCAGCAGCCGCCCGATTGATGAAACAGCACTGGTCCGTGCTCGGCAACAATCTCCGCGATCAGTTCAAGCGCTTCCGGCGTCGCCGTGACTTTTGCATGCATAGTCTAATCCGGTTTCCAGCCATTATGGGCGCGGCCCCGCGCGGGGCCGCGCCTGTGGGGCAAAGAGGTGATCAGAAGAAGCCGAGCCTCTTCGGGCTATAGCTGACCAGCATGTTCTTGGTCTGCTGATAGTGGTCGAGCATCATCTTGTGTGTCTCGCGGCCGATGCCAGACTGCTTGTAGCCGCCGAAGGCCGCATGCGCGGGATAGGCGTGGTAGCAGTTGGTCCAGACGCGGCCGGCCTGGATCGCACGGCCGAAACGATAGGCACGGTTGCCATCGCGGGTCCAGACCCCGGCCCCGAGGCCGTAAAGCGTGTCGTTGGCAATGCTGAGCGCTTCGTCATCGTCCTTGAAGGTCGTGACAGAAACCACCGGCCCGAAGATCTCCTCCTGGAAGATGCGCATTTTGTTGTGTCCCTTGAACACGGTCGGCTTGACGTAATAGCCGCCCGCCAGATCACCAGGCAGAACATTGCGGGCGCCACCGGTCAGCACCTCCGCGCCTTCCTGGCGGCCGATGTCGATATAGGACAGGATCTTCTCCAACTGCTCGGACGAGGCCTGGGCGCCAATCATCGTCGCCGGATCGAGCGGATCGCCCTGCACGATCGCCTCGACGCGCTTCAGCGCGCGTTCCATGAACGTATCGTAGATCGATTCATGGATGAGCGCGCGGCTCGGGCAGGTACAGACCTCGCCCTGGTTTAGCGCAAACATGACGAAGCCTTCGATCGCCTTGTCGAAGAAATCGTCGTCCTCGGCGACAACATCCTTGAAGAAGATGTTTGGCGATTTGCCGCCCAATTCCAGTGTTACGGGGATAAGGTTCTGGCTGGCATATTGCATGATCAGCCGGCCCGTCGTGGTCTCGCCGGTAAAGGCGATCTTGGCAATGCGCGGCGACGACGCGAGTGGCTTGCCCGCCTCGAGACCAAAGCCGTTGACGATGTTGAGCACGCCCGGCGGCAGCAGATCGCCAATAAGGTCGGCCCACAGCAGGATGGCAGCCGGGGTCTGCTCGGCAGGCTTCAGCACGACGCAGTTTCCCGCGGCGAGCGCGGGAGCAAGCTTCCAGCATGCCATCAGCAGCGGAAAATTCCAGGGGATGATCTGGCCAACCACCCCGAGCGGCTCATGGAAATGATAGGCGACGGTGTCGTCGTCGATCTGGGAAAGGCTCCCTTCCTGGCCGCGCACGGCGCCCGCGAAATAGCGGAAATGGTCGATGGCCAAGGGCAGGTCGGCGGCGGTTGTTTCACGGATCGGCTTGCCGTTGTCCCATGTTTCAGCGCATGCGAGGAGATCGAGGTTCTCCTCCATGCGATCGGCGATGCGGTTGAGGATGAGTGACCGCTCAGCAACGCTGGTGCGCCCCCAGGCGTCCTTGGCGGCATGTGCCGCGTCCAAGGCCACCTCGATGTCCTGGGCATCCGAGCGCGCCACCTCGCAAAGTAGCTGACCGTTCACCGGCGAGAAGTTCTCGAAGTAGCGGCCGGCGCGGGGCTCGGCCCATTTCCCGCCGATGAAATTGCTGTAGCGCTTGTCGAAGGGCGCCTTGACCGAGCGTGAGAATTCAACCTTGTTCATGCGTATTCCTCCCAAAGCTGACGTCGCGGGATGCGACGCTTCGGAAGAGACTTGCGATTTCCGCCTGTGGTTGTCACCGTACCGGTCACAGTGGTCGGAGGCGATGTGTCGCAGAATTGCGACAGTCAGATCGAAAGGTCAGTGCGTCCGGTGAACATCAAGGCGGTTGAGTTTGCGGTGAAGCGTCGCGCGGCTAATCCCAAGTGCCTGAGCCGCAGCGGAGACATTTCCGTCTGCCCGTGCCAGCGCTCGCTGCAGAGCTGCGCGCTCTGCCTCAGCGAGAATTTTGGAGTCACTCTCGGCCCAGCCGAGCAGATCGGCGGCGGGCATTGGTTTGTCGAGGCACTGCTGCGTAATGCCAAGTGCCAGGCGGGCCGAACGGGTCGCGCCGACCACGAGCTCGTCGGCATCGACGGCGATGAGCGCGCCGGAGCCTTTGTCGCTCACCGGCGCCAGCAGAATTCGCGCCTTCGGGAATGCCATCCTGAAGTTCTCCGCCTCGATCCGGCGCGCCGCGTCGATCACGGCGATCGAAATGAGATTGGCGAAGGCCTCGATCAGGTCAGCCCGGCAGGAAGACACGTCAAGAGCAGCCACAAGATTCCCCTCGTGATCGTGGATCGGGGCGGTGGTGCAACTGAGTACCGTGTTGCGCGTATGGAAATGTTGGTCACGGTGAATTGTCAGCGCGCGCCCTTCGACAAGACAGGTGCCAATTCCGTTGGTGCCCTGGCTTTCCTCATTCCAGACCGAGCCAGTCCACAAACCCCAGGAATGAAACGTCTTGTCGTCTACGGGCGCGCCGCGCCGTTCGATCGGCACGCCGTCACGATCGGCGAGTAGGACGCAGCATCCGACGCCGCCTACCGCAAGATAGAGACGATCGAGACTTGATTGCGCGGCGTTGACGAGAGGTTCGATGCGTTGCCGGGCCTGCCCCAGTTCGGCCTCGGTCAGATAATGTGGAGGGCTGCGGTCAGCTGGATCGAGCCGATGCAAATTGGAAGACCGGCGCCAGGACGCAACCAACGCCGACGTCGCCGCAGCGTCCGAAGCAATCGCCGCTTGAATGCGGTCAGCATGATGACCGTATAGTTTTTCGCCCATACTCATCCTCCCGAAACTGATTTCTTTCCTCCGATTAGCACGTAGTCAATTCGCCGAAAGAAGCAGAAGGCAAGTCGCTCTTGCCTAAGCACCCATCGAGAAAGCCTACCAACAGAATGCCACGCAATCATTGATCGGGAGCAAGTCTGCGCATCGGTTGGTCAGAAATGCTCACCGGCCTTGAACGGTCCGATACGGGTGCCGGCTGCGATCAGGTAGGCGGTCGACCAGCCGATGAGCAAGAACCCGTTCACGCCCTCCAGCGCCGCCAGGACACGCCACGCGTGAGCTGGCACGATGTCGCCATAGCCGACCGTCGAGAAGGTGATGGTGGAAAAGTACAACGCCGTTTCGAAATCGGCGAAGATATCGAGCAACCGGTATAGCCCGGCCCAGAGCCACACCTCCGCGGTCATGACGGCAAAGAGGCCCATCACCACGCTGATCATCGCCACGATGCGGCTGCGGCGCCCGTGCATGCGAAAGCGGGAGACAAGATATCCCATCGCATGTGTGACGGCGATAAGGCCAAAGGTGTGAACCAGCACCGTCAGGCTTATGACGATCGTGCCGATGAGCAGATTTAGAATCATGGGTGACCCTACCGGTCGGAATCACGACACTGTTTGCGCCAGATCAAATCTGCAGTTCGCGGTTGTTGCTCTGGCCTTTCGGCCGGGTTTCGCATCCCCATGCTCGACATGCAGGCCGGGTTCGCGGGCGTGGCGTGGAGGCAGATCGCTACGCCATGGATACCTCTCGGGTATCGCGAGCTCGCGGCAAACCCCTACGAGATCATGCGGTGCAATACGGGAAAGAGCCTGATTTTTTTGCCGACGTCGCGGCCAATCTTCCACATCGTCATCAGGTCTTCTGGGAACGCCTTCATGAGATGTTCCGTTTCGGGGTCCTTCGGGCGCCAGTATGACCGGCACACGGTTGTGGAACGTCGCCATGGGCGGATTCGGCGGCGGAATGCGCGAGAGCCGCGTCTTGTCGCGCGGCAGCCCTTCAAAGCCTTCCTCAGCGAAGCGCTCCTGCCAGCGCCAGACACAGGTTGCCGGTCCGCCGCCTTCCGAGAAACTCCCTCAGCTTCTCAGCTCTTTAGAGAAATACATCCACGCCGACGACCAGCTGCCGAAGCTAGTGCGGACGGGTCTCTTGCATGCCCAGTTCGAAACCATTCACCCCTATCTCGATGGCAATGGGCGGATCGGGCGCCTGATGATCGCCCTCCTGCTGGAACACTGGGGAACTTGAGGGCTCCGCTTCTCTATCTCAGCCTCTTCTTCAAGCGTCATCGCGAGGAATACTACCGGCGCCTCAATCTCGTGCGGCTAGAGGGCGACTGGGAGGGCTGGATCGATTTTTTTCTCGATGGCATCGCCACGATCGCCGATGAAGCTGTCGGCTCGGCGCGTGAATTGTTCAACCTCGGCAGCGTGGATCGCACGCGGCTGCTGGGTGTCGAATCCGTATCCGTTTCAGCTCTTCGATTGTTCGAGCGGCTTCCGCGGCATCCGATCGTGACCGTCGCATCGGCGATGAAGCTGCTCGACACGAGCAAACCGACCGCAGCCCGCGCCATCGAGGTGCTGGCCGAAATCGGTATCCTCGTGGAAACGACGGGAAAGAAGCGCGACCGCAGTTTCGCCTATCGCGCCTATATGGAACGTCTGCGAACCGGAACGGAACTGGACTTCAGCCGATGAGCGGCCGGCGGCGGATCACTCAACCCTATAGCCGAGCGTCCGATATCCCGTTCGCCGTTTTGCTGCCATGCGTGCCAGCACTGGGACCATCTCATCAACATAGTCGAAGACGATAACGGTCAGCCAGGTCATGTAGTCTTCGGGCGCCAGTATGATCGGCACACGGTTGTGGAAAGTCGCCATGAGCGGATTCGGCTCACAGGTCAGCAGGTCGCGCCAATTCTCCCAGAGCGCCGCCAAAGCGAACGGCGACTTCATGGCACAGGCGGCCAACGACAACAATGTCCACCTCTTGAGAAAACACCGTCAGAAGGGGAGGATGGGAACGGCGGCGGACAATAGCAACGAGAGGAAGAGGAGCGGTTCATGACCCGTGTCGCGCTGTATGCCCGTCACTCATCGACAACCAGCGCGAAGCCTCTATCGAGGATCAGCTGCGGCTTTGCCGAGAGCACGCGGCCAGGGAGAAGTGGACTGTCGTTCGGACCTATGCCGACGCCGCCGTATCCGGCGCAAGCATCATCCGTCGACCAGACATCCAGCGGCTTCTCGCCAACGCTCAACGCGGGCAATTTGAGATTGTTCCAACCGAGGCACTCGATCGCCTATCACGCGACCAGGAAGACGTAGCCGGCCTCTTCAAGCGACTTCACTTTGCCGGTGTCAAAATCGTCACTCTCTCCGAGGGCACCGTAGACGAACTGCACTTGGGCCTCAAAGGAACGATGAACGCGTTGTTCCTGTAAGCCTCTCGATGCCTCAACTGAAAGGACAGTCTTCCATCTTTCTCGGACCTTTGCCGACGGTCGCCGGTCAAGAAGTTGTGACCCGAAGCCGACATTTGTCTGGACCGTCGGTAGGTCTCGTCAGGGTGGAAACCGGAAGTTCGACGCGAACCCAACAGAGAGCTCGCCGGCTGTTCACAGCTGCTCTACGGGCTCGGTCCTCGGACAAGCCGGCCAGAGAACTATCCTTCCAGAAGCGGCGCGGGATGAAGGGGCGCGTCCGCCTGGCCGGACGTGACGCGCAGGAGAGGGCATCTTTGCAGCCGCGACGATCACTCCGGCACGCCGGCAATACCCAACGCTTCGACGTAGTGCTCGGCGAACACCTTTTCCCGCCACGGGTTGATCTGCCTCTGCAGGCCGAGCGTGTAGGTCGGGAACGCCTCCATCAGCCGCCGCGCCGCCGCCTGCGCTTCGTCCGGCCGGTTCAGTTTGACCAGCGCCATGATCACCACCCGGTGCGAGGAGCCGTAATTCGGCATCTCGCGCAGCGCTCGTTCTCCCCAAGCCAGCGCTTCCTCGTAGCATTCGAGCATCAGGTAGCTCATCCCGATGCCGGAGAGCGCGATGCCCTTCTCGGGGTCGACCGGACTCAGCCGCATCGCCCTGTGGAAGTGCTCGATCGCGACGAGGGGGTGGCCGGAATGGGTGTTCACCCAGCCGCTGCCCGTATGGCCCTGCGCCGAATTGGGGTTGAGGAGCAGGGACCGTTCGATCGTGTCCAGCGCCGTCTCGTAATCCTTGGCGCTGTAGGCGATCACCTGCGCGGCGAAACGCAAGCTTGTCGGGTCGTCTCGCGCGTCCGCCAGCACCTCGCGGGCCATGCGCACGGCGACGCGGATATCGTCGGGCTCGTGCCAGCACTGACTCACCGACAGGCTGCGGATATAGGCACCGAGTGCCTTCGCCAGGGTGAAGTCTGGGTCGATGCTCAGCGCCTCGTTGGTGAGCCGGCGCACGTCGGCGAAGCCTTCGCGCGTCATGCTGTAGAAGCGCGGCAGCGCACGAAGGTAGAGGTCGTAGGCACCGATGTAGTCGGTCGGCTTCATGCGCGCCTGCTTGATCTCCTGCAGCCGGATGCTCGGTTCGACAGCGCCGACGACGCTCTCGGTCACCTTGTCCTGCAGGTCGAAGATGTCGCTCACGTCGCCCTCGAAGCGGTCGGCCCAGACATGGTGTCCGCTGATCGCGTCCACCAACTGCCCACTGATGCGCACCCGCGATCCTGCTCTGCGGATGCTGCCTTCGAGCACGTAGCGGACGCCCAGCTCGCGCCCGACCTGGCGCAGGTCCACCGCCCGGCCCTTGTAGGTGAAGGACGAGTTGCGGGCGATCACGAAGAAGGAGTTCACCCGGCTCAATCCCGTGATGATGTCCTCCACCAGCCCGTCGGCGAAGTATTCCTGGTCGGGATCGCCGCTCATGTTGGTAAAAGGCAGAACCGCGATCGAGGGTTTCGCGGGCAGCGGAGGCGATGCAGCCACCGAGGCGCCGGCGTCGGTCTCGACGCGGTAGGCGCGCACAGGCCGCTCGATGTTCTTGAGGCGCAGATTGCCGAGTGGCGTGAAGCCGCAGTCGAGCTTGCCCTGAAGGTGGTCGTAGGCGGTGCCTGAGACGACCACGGTGCCGGGGTCGGCGATGCTGTCGAGGCGGGCTGCGATGTTGACCCCGTCGCCGTAGAGGTCGCCGTCCTCCTCGCAGACCACGTCGCCGAGATTGACGCCGATGCGGAAGCGAATCCGCTCTTCCTCGGGCATCTCCGCTTCGTGTTCTGCCAGGGCCTGCTGGATCGCCATCGCCGAGGCCACCGCGTTGACGACGCTCGCGAACTCACACAGCATGCCGTCGCCGGTGAGCTTGACGATCCGACCCCGGTGCTCAGAGACCAGCGGTTCGAGGAGGTCCTTGCGGTAGATCTTCAGCCGCTCGAGCGTGCCGCGCTCGTCGCGCTCCGTCAGGCGCGAATAGCCGACGACGTCGCACACCATGATCGCTGCGAGGTGGCGCTGCGTGTTCATTGCACCGCTCGGCCAAGCGCCTGCACGCGGGCCGCCCCGCGTCCATGTCCTGCCAACTTCCTGACGCCCCATGTGCACGGTATCCGTCCCTCCCAGTCGCCGCCCGTCGCCGATAGAGAACGGAAAACGCAGCTCGACCTTGCCTTCACGAGATTTCGCTATCCCGCTTGCGAGGCGTGGAGCGATCCAGTCGCCGCGCTAACAGCCAACCGGCGACACGCCCACGCTGCCTCTGGGAACGCTGACACGCCACTCCCAGAAGGCCGGAGATATTTGCTGCCCTTGGTAACCGGTTGACGCCACCGTGGCGGTGCTTTTGTCACCGCGATGTAACGGCGAGATGCCCTACGAACGCGCGCATCGGGCATCACACCAGACGTTCGCGCTTTAGAGGTGGTGAGGTCGGAAAGTGGCGCTCTGTGCTCGTTGCCGCCGACCGATTCAAACGGCAGGGCCTAACCGATAGTGTTGAAAAAGTCCGGGTTGCAGCAGTCCTGAAGCACTTCTCTATTCGGCATGTTGAGGTCAAGCGCTTTCGAGCTTGCGGCTTCTCCGGCGTTTGACGTCTTTCGCGGGGCCTCGCTTCTCTACGGGATCGGCTTTAGCCCTCCCAGCATGGGATCAGGAGAATGAAGCGGCACAATCTGATTCGCGGCCTGATCGGCTGCAGTGAGCGACCGGTCCGAGTGCTTCAACGAACTCGCCTCATCCATCGTCCCGCGAAGGACGTGCTTTCGCCGGTGGCGGAACTTGTCTCTCTCCTTACGGCCTTTCCGGTCAGATAGCGGCTGGCGAGGCCTCCCGCGTCCAGCGGAATTCGGTGCCGTCCA